>JBBRMO010000465.1:0-1514 GCA_038230815.1 Chthoniobacterales bacterium | reverse complement strand
CTTTTTCCTTGAAGAACGCCTTCAGATCCTTCTCGGTTTCCCGTTCGATTCGAACCTGGACATGACCACCACGAAACCCGATCGAGTAACTCGCAAATTTTATCGGGGCTTCTCGGCAGTCTCGAATCCGGGTTCGCTCCTCTTCAAAGAAAGGGTGCTCCCCGTGGGTGGCCAGCAAGACGAAAATCCGGCCATAGAGGATTAGTTGAAGGTTCGCCGCGCCGTTTAGCTTCCTTCTGACATGCCTCGATTTTCTCAGCCAGCGATAACTGAGGATTTCAATTGTTCGGCAAACTCATTTGGCGTCCGGTAGCCCAAACTGCTATGGGGCCGTTCTGTATTGTATTCCTCCCGCCATGCTCCGATCTTCCGTCTGGCATCGGCCAGGTTATGGAACCAGTTGGCATTTAAACATTCATCGCGCAGTCGACCGTTGAAACTCTCGATGTGACCATTCTGCATCGGCCGCCCAGGCTGGATATGGATCAGCTGAATCTTTCGTTCCTCGCACCAGCTTAAGAAGTGGCGGCTGGTAAACTCCGGCCCGTTGTCGCACCGAATCGTTTCCGGCGTTCCTCGACGCTCGATCACCACTTCGAGCGCCCGCGTCACTCGACGGCTCGATAAACTTGTGTCGACTTCTAAGGAAAGGTTTTCTCTGGTAAACGCATCCACCATCGTTAACGCACGAATGGCTCGGCCCGTCGCTAGCGCGTCGGAAACGAAGTCCAGCGCCCATTCCTGATTTCGCCGCATCAGGTCCGACACCACCGGCAGGCGCGAAAGGCGTTTCCGTTTGAGCCGCCGCACCATCAGACCCCCAGCTCGGTACAGCCGATACACTCGCTGCGCGCTCGCCTCTAAGCCGCGCCTGGCCAGCAGCGCATGCAATCGCCGATACCCATAGCGAGGCTTCTGTCTCGCCACAGCCACCAACTCTTCTCGCAGCTTCGTGTTGTGATCCGACCTCGGCTCGTAGCGATAGCTACCGCGATCCAACCCCACGAGCTTGCAGGCTTGGCGTTCGCTGATGGCAAACTGCCCGCAGGCGAACCCCACATCGCTTCTCATGCCGGCAAGCTCCACCCGTTTTTTCGGACGATCGCCTTCAACACTTCTTTGTCCAGGCTGAGGTCGGCCACCAAATGCTTCAGCCTCCGGTTTTCGTCCTCAAGGCTCTTCAACCGCTGCGCCTCGTTGACTTCCATTCCTCCGTACTTCGACTTCCAGGTGTAGATCGTCGCCTCGCTGACGCCGATCTCTCGAGCCAAATCGGGCACCCTCCGCCCCGCCTCGTGCTGCTTCAGCACGCCGATAATCTGTTCTTCTGTGAACCGCCCTTTTTTCATCTTCGGATCTCCTTTTCGTCGCTTCTTCCTTCTGCGCCGATCCTGAAATCCTCAATTTTATCTGGTCCAGATTATCGAGGGCACGTCAATAGTTGCTGCCTGACTTCGCCGCTTCCATTCTGTATCTATTATCGCGTCTCTTGTCGCAAGGTCAAAATCGGGGCT
>JBBRMO010000464.1:0-1516 GCA_038230815.1 Chthoniobacterales bacterium | reverse complement strand
TGCTGAAAATCGAGAATCGCGGGAACCGGATCGGCCAGTTCCGGCTTATGCGCGCGGCTGACTTTGGCCGCGTCGCTGCCCCAGAAACGGCCGAGCGAAAGCAATCTCAATTCGCCGCCAAAGAACAACCAGCCCTCCACGCCCTCCGCGGCGGCTACGTTTTTCTTTTCGAGATTTTGAAAGGTGGCCGCCAGATCGACCTTCAGCTTCTGCTGCGCGTCCGAGAGCGGATTTTGGGCCGGGAGCGAACCCGGCAGCGACGCCACAAACAAAAGGGTGCAGAAAAACCTCATTGGAGTTGAAAGCCGGTAACGCTAATCCGCATTCTTTCAACTGTGCTCGCTCTTTTTGTTCGCCGTGAACGGCGCTCGCATCGTATCAGAGCAACATGACCCACGCCTTTCGGACGCGCCTTGTCACAGAGGGCGATCAAATGCCGGCCCGGCGAGACCGCTCCATATCTTACCATCGCGGCTTCGTCGCCAGCCTTCCCATCGCGCCGCGGAGCGCGCGATTCATCGCCCGTGGTTTTTAGCTCTCACATTTTCGTCTATTATTTCCTGCCGCTCGCGCTGCTCGGGTATTACGCGTTGGGCCGCGCCCCCCAACGCTGGCGCAACGGCTGGCTGATCCTCACCGGGTACACCTTTTACGGTTGGGCTGAGCCACGGTTCATGCCGCTCATGTTCGCGACCACGTTCGTGGACTGGCTGGTGAGCCTGATTATCGCGCACGACACCTGGCGGGTCTGGCGCGTGTTACACAAGCCGGTCGAGCAACTGCCCCACCGTGGTCCGCGCACCCGGACCCAGCGCCGGGCGATCCTCATCTCGGTCCTTCTTAATCTCGCGACGCTCGGCTTCTTCAAATACTTCAATTTCGGGATCGAGAGTTACAACAACATCGTCGAGGCCCTCGGCCTCCAGCACGCGCAGTTCGACACATTTTTTCGCGTCGTCCTGCCGCTCGGAATTAGTTTTTACACGTTCCAGGCGCTCAGCTACACGATCGATGTTTATCGCGGCGAAGCCGAGGCCATGTCGAACTTCATCGACTTTTCCTGCTTCGTTTCGATGTTCCCGCATCTCGTCGCCGGGCCGATCCTCAAATTTTCTTTTCTCGCCGAGCAACTCAAATATCGCCGGCTCACGTCGGACAAATTTGCGCGCGGCGTCGCGTTCTTCATGCTCGGACTCGCCAAGAAAATCCTGCTCGCGAACCCGTGCGGCAAAATTGCCGACGTCGCCTTTAACGCAGGCTCCGTCGGCACCCTCGATGCCTGGTTTGGCTCTGTCGGCTACGCGTTCCAGATTTATTTCGATTTCAGCGGGTACTCGGACATGGCGATCGGCCTTGGCCTGATGTTCGGGTTCGTTTTCGCGAAAAACTTCGACTCACCCTACCGGTCGGAATCGATCACGGATTTCTGGCGGCGCTGGCACATTTCGCTTTCCACCTGGCTGCGCGAATATCTTTACGTCCCGCTCGGCGGCAACCGCAAGGGGAACCGCCGCAC
>JBBRMO010000463.1:0-1520 GCA_038230815.1 Chthoniobacterales bacterium | reverse complement strand
TTGCGGAGCTCGGCGCGGGATTTGAACGGGCCATGCTCGTTGCGGAACTTCACCACGTTGTCTGCGATCGTGCTGCTCAGGCCGGAGACGTAGCTGAGCAACTGCCGGCTGGCTGTATTCACTTCGACGCCCACCCGATTTACGCACGAGATCACCGTGTCATCGAGCGCATGCTGCAGCTGTTGCGAATCGACATCGTGTTGATACTGGCCGACGCCGATGCTCTTCGGATCAAGCTTCACGAGCTCCGCGAGTGGATCCATCACCCTCCGGCCAATGCTCACCGCGCCTCGCACAGTCAAATCCTTGTCCGGAAATTCTTCGCGGGCCACCTCCGAAGCGGAATAAATCGAGGCTCCACTTTCGTTGACCATCACCACAGTGACGGACGGCGGCAACGCGCAACTGCGGACGAAGGTTTCGGTCTCGCGTCCGGCCGTGCCGTTGCCGATGGCGATCGCCTCAATCTGAAAATGCTCGACAAATTTTTGCAGTTTCTGCCGGGCTTCACCCACCTGAGATTCGGAGGCGGCCGTGGCATAAATGACGTCATCCAGCAAAAGTTTTCCCTGCGCATCGAGCACTGCCAGTTTGCATCCCGTCCGGAAACCTGGGTCGATCGCCAGCATCCGCTTCTGCCCCAGTGGCGCGGCCATCAGAAGTTCGCGAACATTCTCGGCAAAAACGCGAATCGCTTCCTGATCTGCGCGCTTCTTCGAGGCGATGCGAGCCTCCGTTTCCATCGAAGAGCCGAGCAGCCGTTTGTAACTTTCTTCGCACGCCAACTGCACTTGCTGGGCCGCGGGCGTTGAACCTTTGACAAACCGCTCGCGGAGGATTTCCACGGCGCGCGTTTCATCCACCGTCACGCGCATCATCAGGAAACCCTCGGACTCACCGCGTCGAATCGCGAGGAGGCGATGCGAGGGAATTTTCGCCACAGGCTCGGACCAGGCGAAATAATCCCGAAACTTGGAAACCTGACATTGCGATAATGAAGGTCCACGAACCCATCCCCGAAGCGACCTTATCGGCGATGCGGTCTCCGGCGGAGAGCTTCTCGCCGTGAGCGTCGTGCCACGTCTTCTTAGGCCGCATATGCCTTCTCCCGATCGATGCGCTCCCGCGAGGCAGTGGACCCCGGCGGCTGCTTGGCCCGCGCCGGACTTCGCTCGGGTCGGGCGCGCTGAACGCTCCTTGACGGGCTTCGGCATCGCGAACAGCTTACCTATCTTTGCGAAGAGGATATTGAAAGAACGTTTTGGCAGCCCTCTCGACCGTGGCTTCAAGCTAGCGGACGGTCGGCCCCTACTGGGGGAATCAAAGACACTTCGCGGGGTGGTGTTGTCGATTGGATTTACCTCCATTGCGGCCCCGTTGATGGGGCTTGGCTGGCCCGTTGGGATGACACTCGCGGCCGCCTCCATGGTGGGAGATTTGATCTCCAGCTTCGTCAAACGCCGGTTGGGCCTGCGGCCGCATGCCCAAGCCTCTGGATTGGATCAGATCCCCGAGGCGCT
>JBBRMO010000462.1:0-1535 GCA_038230815.1 Chthoniobacterales bacterium | reverse complement strand
ATCCTTGCGGCAGTCGTTGTTATCGGTGCGAGTGTGAGAATTCTGCGGGAGTACGAGCGAGCTGTCGTCTTTACGCTGGGGCGCTTTCAGAAGGTCAAAGGGCCGGGTCTCGTGCTCCTGATTCCGTTCTTTCAGGAAATGGTGCGCGTGGATTTGCGCATTCAAGTCATTGAAATTCCGAGCCAGGACGTGATCTCGCACGACAACGTCTCGATGAAGGTAGATGCGGTTCTTTACTTCAACGTGGTCAATCCCGAACGTTCAATCATTCAGGTTCAGCATTATCTTCCCGCCACGAACATGCTCGCCCAGACCACCTTGCGTGCGGTACTTGGACAGCATGACCTCGACGAGATGCTGTCCGAACGGAAAAAGCTCAGCGCCGACGTCCAAAGCATCCTGGACGCCCAAACCGAAACCTGGGGCATCAAGGTGAGTAACGTCGAGATCAGGACGGTCGAGCTTACGGAGAACATGGTTCGTGCCATCGCCAAGCAGGCCGAGGCGGAACGCGACCGGCGCGCCAAGATCATCCACGCCGAAGCCGAATTCCAGGCGTCTCAGACCCTCGTCAACGCCGCCAAGATCCTTTCGAGCATTCCGGCGGCCATGCAGCTACGCTACCTGCAAACGCTGACCGAAATCGGCGCCGAGCAAAATTCGACCGTTGTCTTTCCGATGCCGATCGACATCATTAAGCCATTCCTCGAGCTGATCGAGAAGCCGGACAAAGCGGCTGTCACCAATGGCGCCACGCTTGTCCCTTCCGCGAAAACCGTGCCGTTGGATGCTTGACCACGGTTCGTCAAAGCGACGCTTCCGGCAATGCGAACTATTCCGCGGCGACTTCACCGGGCTTTCATGACCGAAACGACACCAAAAGCACCCCTTCTGACGAAGGCTTCGCCGCCGGCAATCTCCACACTCGCCCTCGTCGCGGTCGTGGGAGTGATCGTGGGAACGACCATCCAGGAGATTCGATGGCGGCATTCGACCGCGTCCTCCGAAAAATACCTGGAACAAACCATTGAACGCGGCGGCAATAACTCAACTGCTGTGAAGTTGATGAACGAGCTCGCAGATCAGAAAAATCCGAGTGCCGAATATTGGCTTGGCCACATGGCGGAAATCGGCCTTGGCGTCCCACGCGATGCCAAGAAGGCGATCGATTTCTATAAAAAGGCGGCCGAGCAAAACGTCGTCGCAGCCGAGGCGCGGCTCGGCGACATTTACTTGAACGGCGATTCGGTGCCGCCCGACTTCGGCCAGGCGAAGTCTTATCTTGAGCGAGCCGCCTATCATGCCAATCCTCGTTCGGCGATGCTGCTGGGCCAGATTTACCGGGTCGGCCTCGGAACGCCGGTAGACCAGAAACAAGCCTACGCCTGGTCAGAGGTCGCATCCCTCGAAGGAAGCGAGTTCGCCAAGAGCGAGCGAAATTCTTCCCTTCACGATCTCGATCCAAGTGATCAACAGGCCGCTGTCGCGCAGGCACATGATATTCTGAAGGAAATCAAGCAAAAGACCGAGGTGCT
>JBBRMO010000461.1:0-1546 GCA_038230815.1 Chthoniobacterales bacterium | reverse complement strand
GCGGGACAATCTTTTACGCGGCCTCCGACGGTCAACTTCAGGTCCAGCAAATGTCCTGGAACAAGGAGTGCACGTATCGGATGCCAGTGAGCACATGGCAGAAGATGATGGATGCGCATTATCCAAACACCGCGTTCATCTCCCTTCAGCGCGATGTGTTTGATCGGCTCCATGAATACAAGCAGGGCGCGGGCGTTTCGAGCTGGGAGGAGACGATTACGCGTTTGCTCGTGCAAAATGACGAACCCCAGACGGCGAATGCCGAAACCATTACCCAATCCGAATGACGAAGTGCCATGGCTCGGGTCGAGGCCACGCCCATCGAAAGTGAGCGTTACTGTATGAATTCCGAACTCCTCGAGAAGGTCGTCCATGCCGTTCTTTACGAGGGCTACATTCTTTACCCGTACCGCGCCTCATCGAAGAAAAATCGGCAACGGTTCACCTTTGGCCGCGTTTATCCGGAAGAGTACAGCGTCGCGCAAAAGGGGGCCGAGCCCTGTGCGATGCAAACCGAAGTTCTCGTGCGCGCGCTCTCCCCGGACACGGTGCTCAGGATCAGCGTGCGTTTTCTCCATCCGATGGCGCGCGAGGTCGGGGTGTTAAGGGAACCGATTTCGAAAATGCCCGTCACGGGCGAACCGGACTATCAGTTGGTAAACGAAAAACTGATTGGCGAGAAGCTTTACCAGACCTGGCAGGAGAGTGTGGAACGGACGGTTGAGTTGCCGTCATTGCTCCTGCGGGAAGCCGGGCGGTGCGGGCCGGGCTCACCGACCCCGGCTCCAGAGTTTCATTTTGACGCTTCGCGCGAACTTGAGCCAATCCACGCCCAGGAAAAAATCGCCGCAGTCTTCGTCCGGCGGCAGGACGCGCTTCGGGGCGCCGTCGAAACCACGATCACCCAAATCGACCACGAGGTTTCCAAAGTAACCGTCCGGATCTTGAATCGGACCCCTGTTCCTGCCGCAGAACTTCAGGATCAGGATGCGATCGTCATGCGAACGTTCGCATCCACTCACACCGTTTTTCACGTCAGCGGGGGCGAATTCATTTCCCTCCTCGAACCGCCGCCGGAATACGAAGCGGCGGCCAGGGACTGTCAGAATATCCACACCTGGCCCGTCCTCGTCGGCGAAACGGGAAAGAACGAACGCGACGCGATGTTGTCGTCGCCCATTATCTTATATGATTACCCGCAGATCGCGCCGGAGAGCGCGGGCGACCTTTTCGATGGAGCGGAGATCGATGAAATCCTGACGCTGCGCATCATGACAATGACGGACGACGAAAAACGCGAGATGCGCGGCGTCGACGATCATGCCCGAAGAATTTTGGAACGAACTGAGATGCTCCCCGACGACCATCTTTTGAAAATGCATGGCGTCATGCGGGCGACGCCGCCGGAACAGTCTTATGACGAGTTCTTCAATCCCGCGACCCGGCTGGAAAGCGCGATCGTCGCTGGGGTTGAATTACGAAAAGGCGACAAGGTCCGGATCTGGCCCAAGAAGCGCGCCGACATCATGGACATGGCGCTGGAAGG
>JBBRMO010000460.1:0-1561 GCA_038230815.1 Chthoniobacterales bacterium | reverse complement strand
GGAGCTGCGCCACGTTCCGCCGAACGATTCGATCTGGTTGCGCTGGACCGGCCTTTTGCTAATTCCGTTGCCCGCCCTTCTCTGGATCGCGGTTCGAAGAACGAGAACGCTGCCGGCGTTTCTGGCTGTGCTCCTGGCAACTACTTTCGCGCTGACCGTCTGGCAGGCGCGCTGGGCTTATTTCTTCACCCTGATTTTTGCGCTCGCGTTGCCTGCCTGCCTGAGCGTTTTCCGAAACCGAATCGCCGGTTGGATCGTGCTCGCCATTTCCTTGTTTCCGATGCTGACCGATTGGGATGAAAGACTCTGGCCGAGCGAATCAGAGAACGCGTTGAAACTGGAGCGACGGGCCGAGATGATCGGCTGGCGACAGGCGGCGTCCCAAATCGATGGTCCATTTTTGGCACCCTGGTGGTGGAGTCCGGCGGTGGCCTATTGGTCGGGGCAATCGGGGGTGGCCGGTTCTTCCCATGAAGCGCTGCCCGGAATCGAACAGAGCGCGAAGTTCTTTTTGGCTTCGGATGAGGAGTCCGCGAAAATGATTTTGGTGAGGAACAAAGTGGCGTGGGTCTTCGCCTACGATGCCGACCGCACCATCTCGAATTCGTCGGCGATTCTGGCCTGTTCGCCTCCCGAAAACCCGCTCGGCCGGGTTTTGGATCGCACCCCGTCGCAGGTCCCGGTGTTCCTCCAGCTTTCAGCCCAAAATCAACACGCGAAACTGTTTCGGGTTCGAAATTTTCAGGAAAAACAGAATTTCCCACGCTAATCCATTGACAGAGTGGGGCGCGCTTACCATAATGCCCGCCGTGCTGAAGAAATTCATTCCGCAAAAGCCCATGTCGTCGATCGGAGAAGGATCGTTAAGCGCGGGCACTGAGGAGAACAATGGTCTCGCGCCGCGCGAAGAACCAAGACCAACACCAACAATCGATCCAAAAAAATATATGGCTGAACATTCTGGCAAAGACATCCTGTCGAGCGACGTCGAGATCAAAGGCTCGATCAAATTTCAAAAAGAACTCCTCATTGACGGCAAAGTAGAGGGCGAGATCAACTCGGACGGCGTGCTCACCATTGGCGAGAACGCGGATATTCGCGGCGAGATCAAGACGAAGTCGATTACGGTTTACGGCAAGGTCCAGGGGAACATCACGGTCGGCGAACGTTGCGAACTAAAGTCGCGTTGCACGCTCCAGGGCGACCTGAAAGCGGCGCGCCTCGTCATTGAAGAAGGCGCCACTTTCATCGGTAAATCCGAAGTTACGAGTGGAGGTGTGAAGCCCTCTGCAGCTCCGGCGCGTCCGGAGATTGTCCGGAATGAAGAACCGGCGACGCCGGCGAAATCAGCTTTCGGGTCTCGAGTCTAAGCCGCCACCTTCTGCCAGAGCCGCCCAGTGGCAAAGCCGACGCCTGCAAAAGTCAGTGTGGATTGTCCGCACTGCGGCTTCAAGCAGATGGAGTACGCCGCGGCGAAGAGCACAATGTGCCGCCAATGCGGCTCGCACTTCGCGCCCGCCGCGCCAAAGCTGGAAGTGCGGTTGCGCCCGAAAGAAGAGCG
>JBBRMO010000459.1:0-1566 GCA_038230815.1 Chthoniobacterales bacterium | reverse complement strand
GATGGTGTTATTCCAGCTGATATCGCGGAGTGCCCCCTGTTTTGTCTGCAAGGGATTGGCATGGTGACGCGGGATGATGCCTTTTTCGATGTTATCAAGAAAAAGGCCCCTGAGGCTGGAGTGGCTCTCCGGAAGGAACTTGGAGCACCAGTCAGCCCCCATGGCTTCCTCACGGGTCCAGCCTGTTATTTTCAGCAGGCAGTCGTTACAAAACGTGATCGCCCCGTGTTTATCGACCGTGATGGCGATCAGCTCGAGGTTCTCCAGCATTTCCCGAAACCGACGCTCCGATTCCTTTAGCCCTTCCTCGCCCCGCTTGCGCTCGGTAATGTCCCCCGCCACGCCGACGATGCGGTAAACCTCGCCGGCTCCGTTGCGCACCGGAAAAGCTCGATCGTGAATCCAGCGGATGGTGCCGTCAGGCCTGACGATGCGATACTCCTGGTCGTAACTGCCCTCGACCTGTCTCGTGACGGCCGCCTCGCTCACGGCCTTCTGGTCCTCCGGATGAACGGAGTCCAGCCAGCTGCGCGGCGAACCATACACTTTGCTCCGGTCCTGACCCCAGATCGCCTCATAGGCGGGGCTGACGTACAACACCCGTCCCCTGCCCGGATCACTGACCCAGAAAACTTCCTGGATGTTCTCGGCAAGCTGTCGAAAACGTTCCTCCGTTTCACGCAACGTTTCCTCTGACTCCTCGCGCTGTCTTCGCACGCGCCTTTGGTCCAGCGCCAGGGTCACCGCCGGTCCGAGGCGCCCCAGCCGGTCCTTCAGCAGGTAATCGGTCGCCCCGTTCTTCATCGCCGTGACCGCGACGTCTTCTCCGATTGTTCCGGAGATGAGGATGAAAGGAATCGGCAATTCGCTTTGTTTGAGAACTTCGAGGGCGCGGAAGCCCGTGAACTGCGGCATCTGGTAATCCGAAAGAACGATGTCGATATCCGGTTGCAGGCTGGCCCGAAAAGCTTCCTCCGTCTCGACTCGTTCCCACTCCGGCTCAAACCCATCGCGGCGTAATTCGCGGATAATCAACTCCGCGTCCTGCGGACTGTCTTCGGCCATGAGAACTCGCACCGGTCGTTTCATTTATTCGTCCACGCGTGGCGGCTGATTGATCAGAAGCCAATACATTCCTGCCTTCTGCACCGCGTCGGCGAAGCGCTCGAAGTCCACTGGCTTGACGATGTAACTGTTCACGCCCAGGCGGTAGCTCTCGACGATGTCGTTCTGTTCCCGCGACGAAGTGAGCACGACGACGGGAATCATTTTGGTGCGCGGATCGCTCTTGATCCGTTCGAGCACTTCCAAGCCATTTACCTTTGGAAGTTTCAGATCGAGCAGGATGACTTTGGGCGCGGCGCTCGGCTTGCGACCGGCCTCGGAGCCTTCTCCGAAGAGGATTTCAAGCGCTTCCGCGCCGTCTCGCGCCACCCGGATATTGTTGGTTACCTTCGCCCGGTCCAACGCGCGCAGAGTCAGTTCGGCATCCTGCGCGTTGTCTTCCACCAGCAAAATCTCAACGGCGCTTCCCTCGTTCATGCTTCGCCCTCCGGAGCGAGGGTG
>JBBRMO010000458.1:0-1583 GCA_038230815.1 Chthoniobacterales bacterium | reverse complement strand
GCGATCCTGGCGAGCAAGACTCTGGCGGCTCGTTGCGGGGCAACCGGAATCGACCGCGAGATGCGCAAAGGCAAGGAACCATCCGATCACGCTCCCGTTTGGGCGGAGTTTGAGTTGTGAATCAAAATCAAGAGCGGCGGTTTGGAAACCGCCGCTCCCTGAGGGGGAATGGACGTTCCGGGCTGAAGAGGAGAACTTGATATATGGCACAGACTCGGGTGGCCGACCCGCCAGACAAACCGCTCGTGATCTTCGATGGCGATTGCCTTTTTTGCCGGCGCTGGATTGAGCGGTGGCGCGAGCTAACCAGGGGCGCCGTGGATTACGCGCCGTTCCAGAAAGCGGCGGAGCGCTTTCCGGAAATTCCAAGCCATGACTTCGAACAGGCGCTTCACTTCATCGATGTGGACGGAACGGTGCATCGCGGCGCGGACGCCGTTTTCCGTTCGCTCGGCAGCGTGCGCGCGGGGCGCGGTTTGATTTGGTGTTACGACCACGTCCCAGGCTCCGCGCCAATCGCGGAAGCCGCCTATCGCGTGGTGGCGCGCCAACGCATGCTGGCCTCTTTCTTCACGCGGCTGTTGTGGGGCAACGACGTCCGGCAGCCCACTTATTTTAAAAGTCGCGATCTCTTTGTCCGCTCACTCGGCGCGATCTATCTGATCGCGTTCGTTTCGCTCTGGCTCCAGATAGACGGGTTGATCGGAAAGCACGGCATTTTGCCCGCGGGCCAGCATCTCCAATTCGCCCGCGAGCAATTGGGCCCGGATGCCTTCTTCCTTCTTCCCACGCTCTGCTGGTTCAACTCAAGTAACGCATTTCTCCATGTTCTCTGCGGCGCCGGCGCGATTATTTCCGTGTTGTTAATGGCTGGCCTCGCCCCTGTCTTGTCGCTGGCCCTCCTCTTCGTTCTCTATTTGTCACTCGCGATCGCCGGGCAAACCTTCCTTAGTTTTCAATGGGACGCTCTGCTCCTCGAGGCGGGCTTTCTCGCCCTTTTTTTTGCGCCGTGCCGCTGGCAAATGAAGCGAGAGCACGAGGAACCATTTTCACGGGTCGGTTTTTTCCTTCTCAAACTGCTTCTTTTCAAACTGATGCTGATGTCGGGCGTGGTGAAGCTCACGAGTGGCGACGAAGCGTGGTGGAACCTGACTGCGCTCGATTACCATTACTGGACCCAACCGCTGCCCACGGTGATCGGATGGTGGTCTGACCAGCATCCGGAATGGTTCAAGAAATTTTCGGTCGCTTTCTGCCTCGCCGTCGAGATTATCGCACCGTTTTTCATTTGGGCGCCGCGGCGACCGCGGCATGTCGCGGCGGGTCTCCTGATTGCGCTGCAAATCGCGATTGCAGCGACCGGCAACTATTGCTTCTTCAATCTGCTAACGATCGCGCTCTGTTTGTTGCTCTTCGACGACAAGTTCTTTCGGCGAATGGCAGGGCGAGACTCTGTCGAGCCGAAGGTGTTGGCAAGCCGCGGTTCGACAAAGTCTCGTCCTGCCAGATTCGCAGCCATCATTACCCTTGCGATCACACTTCCGATTAATGCGATGCTCATTTTCTCGGCCTTCAAACCGAAT
>JBBRMO010000457.1:0-1597 GCA_038230815.1 Chthoniobacterales bacterium | reverse complement strand
CGTCTCGTCGAAGCTCATCTCCGACCGCCCCGGTTCATTCGCCGAAGTTGGAAAGTCCGTCGAAAACGTTGGTTCCCCGGGGTCGGAACAAATCCCGCCCAGCGGAGGCGATCAGCCGCGGACGGTCACTCCCACTCGATTGTTCAAACAGTATCCAACCAATTGAAATTGCTATCAAATTTCTTCTGTTGGCGAGAAAATTCCGACGCTGAGGCCGTCAAAAACTTACGCTTTTGATATTAAAGGGAAAATCGCCGAGAAAATATTTTTGAGGCTTCGCCAACTATTGGGACCAGTCGATCGATTTTTCGAGCTCATAGCGTCCAGACACGCCTCCGATACAGCCTTAAAAAGTACCGTCGCGAAGCTATATCACGGTCGTGAGGCGGATGAGCTTCACCGCGAACCAAAAAAGTGCCCTCACGGTGTCGTAGCATTGTGCGCTGTGTGACGCGACCTACCGCCCGGAGAGCTGAACCTGTTCGATGGCCCGACACGGACCTCACTGCCAATGCGAACGATGAGCTCATATACCCTGCCTCAGATGTCGCCCGGAGCATCAACCAAGCGCCATACCTCCATCTGGCGACCAGACAACCACGTCGCGCGGCCGCCCCCGGAAGGGCTCACCGAGGAGCGCCAAGCCGTCGCGGAAGAGCGCATACTGGTAAGGCTCATCTGCCTCGGCTCTGGCAATGCGATCTCCCGCTGAAAGCGCAAAGCCTGTAGGTTCAAAAGTTGGAAGCCTCATCGTCGCCGGCAGCCCCACCGCCCGATCGCGGATCGCAATGCTCAGTGCGTTCAAGAACTCGGCTCCGGCCTTCTCCTCAATCACGAACCAGCCGAAGTCAGAACCAGGGTGACGTGATGGCGATAGTCGCGCGCGCCGAGCAACTCGCCACCACTCAGGGTGATCGAAGAAATCATCGATCCACCACGTAGGGCCGGTAGGTCGCAAAAGCCACGGCGTCGTCGCCAAATAGGTCCGGCCAGCATAGTCAAATCGAAGAAGCGGAACATTGTATCGCTGGGGAGCGGGGGAGTCTGGCGAGCGGACCCAGTCGATCCAATTCGTTACCTCCGGTGCGCCCATCAAGAGAAAGTTCGAGCGATGTGTCGCCAGAGCAATCGGCGCTGACGTACCTTCTGACACCGCGCCCCTCTGCAGGACGCTTGGCGGCGTAGTTCGCTTTCGCAGCTTTGAGATCCGTGTCTCCGATACGGCCAGGAAACTCCCGGCTGCCGTCGGCTTCGACCCGAATGCAATCGAATAGCCGTGGATTATCTCTCCGAACGGCGACGGCGTCGCGATAAAGGGCTTTACCTGCTTGACGTATTTTTGGGAATTATATACGTGACAAAGCACGCGGCCAGAGGTAGTGATTCGGAGCGTGACAGGCCGGCGATCACTCGGGAGATGTTTTTGCGCGGGGTGGCCGCGTTTCGCCGCTACAGCGTGGACTATGAGCAGGGGGCTATCGACGAGATCGGCGCTGTCGAAGGGGTCTTGTCCGCGGTTTTTTCTGCTCCTGTTTCAGTCGGCTCAGGAAGCTAAAAACTAGGGCGCATTCAATCGCTAGGGCTGACAGGCGGTCTG
>JBBRMO010000456.1:0-1605 GCA_038230815.1 Chthoniobacterales bacterium | reverse complement strand
CGCCATCGAGCGTCTTGCCGCTCGAGTTAGTCAGTTCCGCGGCGTTGAGTGGATGCACGGAGCTGGCACCGGAGTAGATCAACAGCTTGCGCGCGCCGATCTTCTGCTGGAGAAACGGAATCATCGCGGATTCGTTTTTGCGGATCGTGACCGGCGTTCCCACGCTGTATTCGAATAACTCTCCCAGTTCCTGGCCGGATGCGGATGAGACGATCGAGCTTGGGGTGACTTCCTGTCGGGGCGGAGGCGGCGGGGCGCCGCTTGCAAGGCCGCCGAGAATCCCTCCTCCGGGTGCACCCCCTGCGCTTCCGCCAGCAAGTCCCGCGCTCGGCGTCATCGCCAGCTTACGGGATGCGAGATAGCCGCTGGAATCCATGGCGCCGCTGTAAACCACGGGCGCCTGCGCCCGCTGCTCCGGCAATTCCGCGCTCGGCCTCGTAATATATCGCGGTTCATACAATGCGCTGATAAACGAAATCGGCTTGCCCGATACCAGCGACATCCGCACCTTCGTCCAGTCCTCGCCGGTGGTGTTATCCACGATCGCCCATCCTTCGAGCGTCGGCTGCGCGGTCACATCGAAGATCAGCCGGTAACTCGATTTCCAGATCGGCGTCGGAATCACGTAACTCGCCGCCACCTCGCGCATCTTCGCATCCGTCGAATCGATGTAAACGCTACGCCGGTCCATCGAGCGCGCGCCGATCAGCGCCGTCAGATAATCTTTGAACTGCTGTTGCAGTCTCACGTCGGTGAAGCGAATGCCGGTCGCCGCCGCCAGATCGAACGTCCGCATCTCCCCCGAATCGAGCAGCAGCGTGATTTGCTCCCGCTCCGGCCGCTTTTCCTCAGCCGCTACGTTGCGCGCTCCGACGATCACTCCCGCAACCTTTTCGCTCCCAAACTGGATTTCGACCCGCGCTCCCTTCAATTGATCGAGCACGGCGCTCAACGGCTGGCCGTCCCCGATCCGGAACGGAAAATCGACTAGCTTCTCGGCCAGTGGGACGCTGGAATCGTACCGCAGGCCCGTGATTTTTCCGCCGCCCTTTTCCGTGATGGTGAGCGATTTCAACACGTCGTTCATTTCGGCCGGTTTGAAATCGAGGCGCGCCGATTCGCCCGCTCCCAGGCTGCCGGAACGTTCAAAAAATCCAACTCCGTGTTTGTATAGAACGACCTCGCGGACGGGCAGCTCCGCCGCGGCAAGCGAAACGGCGAGGAGCAAAGGTACGGCGGTCCGAATGTTCATACGGGAGTAGACGCCGTCACAAAACATCCAGTTCCTTTGCAAAGCGATACAATGACGAGGAGACATGGGTTGCATCTCAAACGGTTCGACTGCCGAACCTCAGTTTGCCCTCGTTAGCTATATCCCGGACCCCCTGGGCATTTTTCTGGACGATTTGCGGCGTGAAATGGTCCCCGAATGCCAGCCGAAAGCTCACGTAACCATCCTGCCCCCGCGGCCCGTGATCGGCAAGCCGAGTGTCGCGGCGGAGCAAATGGAACGGCTCACACGGAATTTTCTTTCCTTTGAAGTCGAGCTCGGAGAAATCGATAAGTTCGAGGCTTCGGATGTAATTTACGTCGGTGTCACCAGGG
>JBBRMO010000455.1:0-1622 GCA_038230815.1 Chthoniobacterales bacterium | reverse complement strand
TCTTCTTCTTTCCGAACACGCACCTTTTTAACCAGAAATCGTCCCCTCTTGTAAATGAGTCGTCGCTTAGAGATATGCCTTTTTCAACAGACTCCTATGGAGCCCGTCATTCTACTGATCGTACTTCTGATCGGCGCCATTCCCGTTGGTCTCATTGTCCTGGCCGTCCGCCAGTCCCGCCTAACTCGGAGGCTCGAAGAAATGGAATCAACCGTGCTCCGGCTTCAATCGCAACTCAGGTCACAATCCAAAGCTCAGCCTTCGACTGCCGAAAATCTCTTCATAAAGAAAAACGCGCCAGAAAGCCCTGTCTGGTCCGAGAATCTCGCTCCGCTCAGAAGCGAACCTGCAGCTGGCGCATCTGCTTCCGCTACGGCTTTTCCGCCCGTCTTAGCGAGAACCGCGACCGCGTCGGTAGAGACCCAATCGGACGCTCCTCCTCTGGCAAGTCCACCTCCGTTGTCCGTTCCAGCCGAACCGCCGGAAGCGCCCTCAGGCCCGCGCGTAGTTGATTGGGAAAAGTTTCTCGGTGTGAAGCTTTTCGCCTGGGTCGGCGGTCTGGCGCTTTTTCTGGGGATTATCTTTTTCGTCAAATACTCGTTCGAACACAACCTCGTTCCGCCCGAAGTGCGGGTGGCGCTCGGTTTTGTCACTGGGCTGGCACTTGTCGTTGGCGGCGTGCTCATGCGACGGCGCGAATACGCGGTCACCTCCCACACCCTTTGCGCGACCGGCGTTGTCGTTCTCTACGGCGTCACCTTCGCCACCCACACTGTTTATCACCTGCTCGGCTCCGCTCCGGTTTTCGCCTTGATGACGCTCATCACTGCTACGGCGTTTATGCTTTCCATTCGGCTGGACGCACGGGTCGTCGCTGTCCTTGGCTTGCTGGGCGGGTTTCTGACCCCGCCACTCCTTTCGACTGGCCAGGATAATCCGCTCGGACTCTTCAGTTATATCACGCTCCTGGACCTTGGCCTTCTCGCGGTCGCCTTGCATCGGCAGTGGCACTTCCTGCTCCTCCTCGGCGCGATCGGTACCGGCATGATGGAACTCGGCTGGTTCTTCAATTTTTTTAAACCGGAGAAAATCTTCAACACCATCGCCGTTGTCGCGCTCTTCAACGTCGTTGAAGTCAGCGGCTTTTTCATTTCCCAGCGCCTCAAACAGGCGAATCGCGAGTCCGTCATCGGCGTCGCGATCCAGGCGGCAGTAACGTTTTTCATCGCGATCTACGTTATGCCACGCGTCGGAGCCCATCCAGGCGCGATCTTGACGACGATTCTCCTTGGAGACCTGGCGTTGCTCTCATTGCCGCTCCTGCGGAACAACCTTTTTAAAATTCAACTATTTGCAGGCGGCGCGGCTCTCTGCCTTTTGGCAGCCTGGCTGGAATTGGCCTTCCGGGAGACGGACCTCTATTGGGCTTGCGGCGCAACTCTCGGTTTCGCGATTTTGCATTCACTTTATCCGTTGGTCCTCCAAACCAAGCGCAAAATTGAAACGCCCATGGGCTGGCTCAATCTCTTCCCGCTCGGCGCGATCGCTCTGATGCTGGTCGTTCTGCTGCAGCTCAAGGAAATCTCGCTGTTGGTCTGGCCGGTCATTTTCCTGCTGGATCT
>JBBRMO010000454.1:0-1631 GCA_038230815.1 Chthoniobacterales bacterium | reverse complement strand
TTGAGGCGCCAGCCCGTTTATCACCGGGAGGTGAACGCCTCGAAGGAGGGCTGGAGTAAAACAGAGCGCCGCAACGGCGACGGTCGCGATCGACCACCAACGCAACTGGTGCAAGATCGACGACCATCCTTTTTTCTCTTCGCGAATGGAGATTCGCAGGAAGTTCAGCGATAAAAGAATAAAGGCCGCGGAAACGAACGAACCGCGCATACAAAGAGCGATGCGGTGGACGTCACGCGTCGTTGATCCGAAGTAGAGACAGAGCAGCCAACTGCTGATTGCAAGGGAAAGAAGAAGAAAACTCTGATTAGCCTTTCTCCTAGTATTAGTTAGGAATACCCCCGCACCGAGCATGACCTGAATCAATAACGCCGCGAGGATCGGAGCCGCCTGGGGGTGCATTATTTGACCTTTTCTACAACTAACGAACTAGCGCTTCCGCCAAGACCGCGGACGTTGAGGATTGCACGATTCATCCGGACCTTCCGCGGTCGCGCAGCCACGATGTCCACATCGAAGCTGGGGTCTTGCGACTCCAGATTAGCCGTCGGTGGAATCAACTGGCATTTCATTGCCAGGGCACAGGCGGCCACTTGAAAAGGGCCGCCGGCAGCTAACGGATTCCCCGTTGTTCCCTTGATCGAGCTGATCGGAATCGACGATGCGTGCGCGCCAAAAACATCCTTGATGTAACGAATCTCGGCGGCGTCGAGATATGGATCGCCCGTTCCGTAAGCACAGATGAAATCAATATCGTCCTTACTCGCACGCGCGTTTGCCATTGCAGTCTCCATCGACTCTCGCAGCCCGGAGCCAGGCTCGATCGCCGAACAATCGCGTTGCGCGCCGTAACCGGTAATCTCGATGTAAGATTGGGCGCCGCGGGCCTCCGCCCGCTCCAAGTTCTCTAAGACAAACATGCCGCCACCCTCCGCTAGGACGCCCGACTTTCGATCGACATCAAAAGGTCTGCTCGCACGTTCAGGACTACCCGGGTAGGGAACGGTCATGCCGCTCGCGACGAACGCAGCCACGGTGTGGAGCGTCAGGGGCGCGTCTGCACCACCCGCTACCGCCAACTCCGCTTCGCCGCTTCGTATTTTCTCTGTCGCGCTCGCAATCGCATCCAGTCCGGACGGGCAGGCCGTCGACACGGTGTCGCCCTGAGCTCCCCTACCGATGCGATCAGCAATCACATTCGCAGCGGCCTGCGGCTTCAAGGCAGAGATGGCGGACGCCGAAATACCGTGGAGACCTCGCTTATCGTATTCGCTAATCGAATGTTCGATGATGTCCATCGCACTCGTACTCACACCGACCACCACTGGCGTAAAATCGGGCAGGTCGTCCTTGCTAATTGTTAGCCCGGCGTCTTTGAGAGCCATCATCGCGGCCGCATATGCGAATTGTGTGTGCCTTGCCATCCGCTTGGGCTTGAGTTCCGCCTCAATGTAAATTGAAGGGACGAAGTTTTTTACTTCGCCCGCAATTTTTATTTTCAGCCTGCTGGCATCGAAAAGCGTGATGGGACCGATCCCACTGCGTCCTTCCAAAAGTGAAGACCAAAAGGCCTCCAAACCGATGCCGTTCGGAGCGACAATGCCAATGCCCGTGATGACGACGCGATTTCG
>JBBRMO010000453.1:0-1639 GCA_038230815.1 Chthoniobacterales bacterium | reverse complement strand
TGGAAGACGGCGTCGAGCTACTCGATTATCTGAAACGACGCGGAAAGTACACGGATCCGTCTTCGTCGCCGCGCCCGGGACTTATTCTGCTCGACCTGAACATGCCGAAGAAGGATGGGCGCGAAGCGTTGAAGGAAATCAAATCGGACCCGAAGCTGAAAAGCATTCGGATCGTCGTGCTTACCACCTCCAAGGCAGAGGAAGATATCTATCGCACTTACGACCTCTCGGCGGCTTCCTACATTACGAAGCCGGTGACGTTCAACGCCATGGCGGAAGTCGTGAAGGTCCTGGGGAAATATTGGCTGGAGATTGTCGCTTTGCCGGGCGAGGCCGACGGCGCGGATCATGGATAAACAACGTGTGCACGTCCTCCTGATCGAGGACGACCCGGACGACCATCTCCTGACGAAGGAACTCCTGGCGGAGATTCCCGGGAAAACGATCACACTCGATTGGGCGCCAAACTATCGCGCCGGTTTGGAAGCGTTGCAGCGCGGCGAACATGACGCTGTCCTGGTCGATTATCGGCTGGGGAAAGAAGATGGGCTCGCGCTGCTGCGGGAAGCGCTTTCACTCGGATGTAAGGCTCCGATGATTTTGCTCACCGGCCAGGGTGATCGCGCCCTGGCGATGGACTCGCTCAAGGCGGGCGCGGCCGATTATCTGGTCAAGAGCGAGCTGAATGCGGTCGTGCTTGAGCGTTCGATCCGATACGCCCTCGTGCATCAGCATAACGCGCTCGAACTCGAGCGGAAAGTCGCTGAGCGGACGACGGAAATGGAACGCGCAAACGCGGCGCAGCGCGAGAGCGAAGAATATCTGCGTCTGCTGCTCGATTCGACCGACCAGGGTTTCTACGCCGTCGACCAAAATTCGTTGACCACTACGTGCAACGCCGCTTTTCTCCGCCTGCTTGGTTTCAAGAAGACCGAGGACGTCGTCGGAAAAAAACTGCACGCTCTCATTCATCATTCTCGTCCCGACGGGACGCCATATGCCGTAGAGGATTGCCCCATTTACAAGGCGGCCCGTGAGGGGAAACCGGCTCATGTTACCGACGAGCTTTTCTTCCCGATCACGGGTGAGCCATTTCCAGTGGAATATCGGTCCCACCCCGTTTACCGCGACGGCGAATTGCGCGGAGCGATCACGACTTTCGTCGATATCACCGAACGGAAACGGACGGAGATGTCGTTGCGCTTGGCGGAGACGCAATTGCAATCCGCCATCGATGCCGGCGCCGTGGGCACGTGGAACTGGGATGTGCCGAGTGATAGTATCATATCCAACCCGGTCCTCGCCCACATGTTTGCCCTGGAACCGGAGGAGGCGCGCCGCGGGTTACCCTCAGAATCATATCTGGCGGCAATCCTCGCCGACGATCGATCGAAGGTGGAAGCGGCGTTGCAGGAGGCGCTTGACGTTACCGGGCATTACCGGATCGAATATCGCGTCCGCAATACCGACGGTGAGATTCGCTCTGTCATCGCACGCGGCGAAGTCGAACGCGATCCCGCGGGAAAAGCGCTCCGGTTGGCGGGAGCGGTGACCGACATCACCGAGCGGCGCGCGGCGGAAGAACGTTTTCAGTTTCTGGCGGAATCGATGCCGCAAAAAATCTTCACCGCCACGCCGG
>JBBRMO010000452.1:0-1648 GCA_038230815.1 Chthoniobacterales bacterium | reverse complement strand
GCGAAGGTGAAGACGCCTGACGCGAGTGCGGCCCTCGACGACCTCGCCAAGCGGTTGTGCGAAACCGACTTCCCCAAGGAATGGATCGTGGACACGCTGGAAGCGCTCAAGGCCGCAGCGACACCCTCCCGCGACGTTCTCCGCAAGAAGTACGAGGACCCTCTGCCGAAAGATCCGGTGGGTAAATACCAGATGAGCCTGACCGGCGGGAACGCCGAGAAGGGCCGCGAACTTTTCTACAACCACACGGCCGCGCAGTGTGTCCGCTGCCATAAAGTTCAAAACTCTGGCGGCGTAGCCGGGCCGGATCTCACCAATGTGGCCAAACGCTACCCCGAGAAAACGAGGGATTTCTTGCTCGAATCGCTGGTGCTACCGAGCGAGAAGATCACCCCCGGTTTCGGCACCATGACCGTCAGCCTCGACGACGGCCGCGTTCTCACCGGCGTGCTGCTCGCCGACGACAAGGCCGGCGTGACATTGCAATTCCCGGACGGGAAGAAGGAAACATTCCCCCGCGAAAGCATCGAGAAACGCACGGTGCCGCAATCGGCGATGCCCACGGTCGACCGTACGCTGACACCGCGCGAGATGAGGGATTTGATAGAGTTCCTGAGTACGTTAAAGTAATGTTCCATTCGCGGCCGAATCGTCGCTCACGTTTCCGGCTAGTTTAGGACGAACCACCATCCGAAAGAGTTCCCATGCTGCACGTCGTCGCCACCATCGAAGTCCACGAAGGCAAGCGAGGCGAGTTCCTGCTGGTGTTCGAGAAGCTCACACCACAGGTGCGGGCCGAGGAGGGTTGCATCGAATACGGTGCGGCCATCGATATTCCCACGGCCATCAAGGTTCAGGTGCCACCGCGGCACAACGTGATCACCGTGATCGAGAAGTGGGAGAGCATCGAGGCGCTGACGGCGCACTTGGCCGCTCCGCACATGGCAACTTATCGTGAAGACGTGAAGGAGATCGTGAAAGGCGTCGCGTTGCAAGTGCTGGCCCCGGTGTGAATCAGAGGCGCTGCCTCCACGGCTGCCCGCGCCGGCGGGCATTCGGAAAACGTTGAGTCATTCCTTCCCGAATAGCCCGCCGTGCTGGGGGAGTTGTCAATTCGCGAATAAATATAAGGAAACTCGCGGATCCGCGCGACGACCGCACGTACTTCGGCGCGGACGTCGTCTCCCAACCCGTAGCCCTGCAGGTCGAAGAAGTCCTGCAAGTCGTTCAGATCCGCCATCGCAGGATCGGTGAACCGGTATGCTTTCATCGTGCTCGCTCCGCACGCCGTCGTTCCAAATCCAATTTGGCCAATTCAAAGGCTTCGTCACCATCGATCATTTTCATCGAACCCTCGGCCACGGATGCAATGCGACGATCTAATTCCGCCCGGAATTCGGGATCTTTCATAGTGTCGAAATCCTCCGGGTCGACCATGTATTAAAGCCGGATAGAAATCAGCTCGCGTTCGCTATCCGTAAGGGTTCGGATTTGTTCGAGATTGGCCTCGGTCGCTGCGCTCATAACTAGCCCTCTAGAGTTTTTCAGAATTATAACGTCGGGCCGATGTGCCACGGGGCGAATTCCTCTTCGCCCACGCCGTGGTGTTCGCTCTTGGTTTTCTCGCCGCTCGCGGTTGCGAGGATAG
>JBBRMO010000451.1:0-1658 GCA_038230815.1 Chthoniobacterales bacterium | reverse complement strand
GTCAGCAACGCCGGAAACTTGCACCAATGGTGCCTGCGCGAGCTTAACTTGAAAGAAAGTGAAGCGAGATCCTGTTCCGGAAAAGCCGCCGCGGCCGACGGACTGACGGTCCTGCCGTTTTGGGTAAGCGAACGCGCGCCTACCTGGCCGGAGAATCTCAGGGGAACGATCATCGGAATCAGCCAGGCCTCCGATGCCGCCCAAATCCTGCGGGCGACCAGTTGCGCCGTCTTTTATCGTTTGGCCGGGATCCTCGATCTCATCGAAGGCGCCGTCGGGCAGGCGAACGAGATTATCGTCTCGGGCGGGATCCTGGGTTCCACCGTGTCACAGCGCATGCTGGCCGACGCCCTGGGCCGCGACCTCTGCATTTCGTCGCAAGCGGAAGCGTCGCTTGGCGGCGCCGCAGTTTACGTCCTGGAAAATCTCGGACATAAAGTAGCTCCCCTGCCGAGGACAAAAGTCGTGCGGCATGATGGCGCTCTGGCAAAACAACACAGGGTTCGGCGGGCGCGCCAAGTCGCACTTGAGAAGGCACTCTCCTTCTCGGAGTTTCAATGGGTGGTTCATGCGACCGGGACTTGAAAGGCGGGAGTTGGGCAAACAAACAATCGCCCAATCCAAACTCCCCAAAACCAAACAACCTCTTGAGACTCCACCCCTCCAAGGGATGATCAGGCCGCGGCTTCGAGCTGTTCGCGGTTGATGCCGCGCAGCTCATAAAGGCGTACCAGCGTTTCCTCGATCAGATTATTTGGGCAGGACGCGCCGGCGGTGATGCCCACCATGATAGGTCCCGGCGGAAGCCAATTCTTCGCGATCACTTCCTGACGTTCGTGCAGGTTGTAATGCAGGATTTCCCGGTCCGATACCAGGCGCGACGCGTTCCGGACAAAATAGGTAGGCAACTTCTCTTCACCCATTTCCGCGAGGTGCGAGGTGTTCGAACTGTTGTACCCACCCACCACGAGGAGCAGGTCCATCGGGACGTCAAGCAACTCGCGCAAGGCATCCTGACGTTCCTGGGTTGCGCCACAAATCGTGTCGAAGAAGCGAAAATTGTTCGTCGCGCCATCGGGCCCATCGCGATCGACGATGGCCTGGCGGATCCGGCGCTGGACTTCCTCGGTTTCTCCGCGCAACATGGTTGTCTGGTTCGCCACACCAACGGTCTTGAGATGGAGATCAGGATCAAACCCGGGCGAGTGCGCGTTTCGAAATCGTTCGAGAAACGCCTCTTTGTCGCCCCCATGGCGAATGTATTCACAAACGTAATCGGTGTCCGTCAGGGTGAGCACGACGAGATAATGTCCCTTCCCATCTCCGAGAGCGCGCGAGCTGGTGGCTTTGGTTTCTTCGTGCTCCGCCTTGCCGTGAATGATCGAGGTCGCCGATTCGCTCGCGTACTTGCGCACGCGCTTCCACACGCTCATCACGTCGCCACACGTCGTATCGACGATCTGGCAGCCCCGATCCTTGATTTGTTGCTGGATGGAAAGCTCGGTGCCGAAAGCCGGGACGATGACCACGTCATCCGGTCCAAGCTCGCTGATATCGGCCTGCTTGTTCGCCCCCATCAGATTTTTGATGCCTAACGAGGAGATTTGCTCGTTCACCTCCGGGTTGTGAATGATTTCGCCGACGATGAAAAGCCGGCG
>JBBRMO010000450.1:0-1665 GCA_038230815.1 Chthoniobacterales bacterium | reverse complement strand
GCATAAATCCCCCGTTCATTAGAGTAGTCGTTCGGCAAGCGCGTTTCTCGCCTATTATGAAAGGAATGCAACGAAGTGGCCGGGGAGTGGGCGGAAACTCCGGAGGCGCGCGATGAATATCCCGAATTTCCTAACCATCTCGCGCATCTTCTTTGTGCCACTGCTCGTCGCGGCTCTGGTGCAGGAAAACGTCACGTTTCATGTCGAGGGAATCTCGATCACGAACGAATGGGTGGCGCTCGCCATCTTTCTTTGCGCGGCATTTACGGATCTGCTCGATGGCTACCTCGCGCGGCGTTGGGGTCAGGTGACCACCATCGGAACGCTGCTCGATCCCATCGCGGATAAGCTGCTGATTTCGGCGGCATTCATCGCGCTGGTTCAGGTGCGCGCGGTTCCGGCCTGGATCGTAGTGCTGATTATCGGACGCGAATTCGCCGTGTCGGGCCTGAGAAGCATCGCCGCCGCCGAAGGCTACACCATCAAGGCGAGTGAGCTGGGGAAGACGAAAACCATCGCGCAGGTGATTGCCATTTCATGTCTGCTGCTCAGCATCCGGCATCCGGCGATGACGCGTTTTGCAATCTGGGCGACATGGGGCGTTGTGCTGTTTGCAATTCTTTCCGCGCTCGATTATTTCCGGAAGTTCTGGCGCAAAGTGGATGTACAGGTGAAACGGCGCAGGAGGCGGGAGTTGTTAATTATTGATCGCCGCCGCCGGCTGGATGCCATTCGTCAGAGGAGCGGCTCGGGATTAGACGGCGGCGTGCGCGGTACGACCTGAGAGACGACGTGGGCGCCTTCGGGCGTGAACTCGACCGTGCGCTTTTGGCCGGCCCTGCCGATGGGGCCAATCGATTTTCCATTTAGTGAAATATCGAGACCGCCGGAATTTCCGGCGATCACCTTTACTTTTTCGTTCGCGTCGATTTGCCTGGTCTCGTTGGCTTTCAGGACGCCCGAAAATTTGTTTCGGCCATCGGCGGTGACCGAGAGCCACGAATCCTCGGAGGCCTTCAGGAGCACCTGAACGGCACCGGTCGAGGTCGAGGTGGCAGGAGATGCCATCGGGGTTTGCGGGAACGGTTGTGGAGCGGTGGCAGCGGGTGCCGGAGTCTCCGGCGGTGGGGAAGCGGTTTCCGTGGCCACGGTGGGTTCCGGCGGCGAAAGGACAGGCGAGGCGTGCTGCTGGTTCATGAAAAAATAACCGGCCACGCAAACGCCCACCGCTGCGGTAACCCATCCGGCGGAAACCAGACGCGATTTCGATCTGGGATCCAGATTACCGAGGCGCGATCCGTTTTCCGGCGCTACAGCGCTCGGAATTTCGGTCTGCGACCGAAAGCCCTGTGAAGGCGGTGGAGCTTCGTCGTGTTTCTGTTGAATAGTTCTATACTCCGCGCCAATCGCCTCTTCATCCAATCCCAGCACGCGCGCGTACTGCTTGATGAAACTCCGGGTAAAAACGCCTCCCGGCAGTTTTTCGAACTGATCGGCCTCCATCGCCTGCAGCAGACGGGTTCCTATTTTCGTGCGTTCGGCGACCTGATCCAGATCGAGACCAAGCCGCAGGCGTTCGCGGCGCAATGTCTCGCCTATGGAGCTCATACGCGCATCCAATTCCCCAATCGTTATAATACTACAGGTGAACGCAGCCATCTCATT
>JBBRMO010000449.1:0-1697 GCA_038230815.1 Chthoniobacterales bacterium | reverse complement strand
GAGCGCCAGGTTCCAAGATTTCAATGACTATCGAATGGTCGCCTTTGGACGAAGCGTTCATCGTGACCATTCCAGAACTCTCCAAGTGTCGAACGCATGGCGACACGTACGAGGAAGCGGTGAAGAACGGTCGGGAAGTCATTGAACTTGTCGTTTCGGGATTGCTCGAAGATGGAACGGAGCTGCCAGTCCCAATCCATCATCAGAACGGTGAAATGATCGATTTGCACGAGCATCGCGATTCAAAGGCAGTTCGGAGGGCAGGCTGAGTGGATCGCGCCACGACGTGCTCGCAACGTTGACGTGCCACCGAAGATACGAGAGTTGAAAGCAATGTTGCGAAAGGCGGGTTTTGTCGCGGAACCGGGCAAGGGGAGTCACACGAAGTGGTCACATCCGCGCCACAAAACTATCCGTGTCACAATCTCCGGCGGTGATGGCGACGACGCGCAGCCTTACCAAATTAGTCAAATTCGAGACGCACTTAAGGACGTTGGGAATACGGAAAGAGAACGATGATGAGCGGTTCGATACCTCCCTATTCCATGATCATCCAATGGGAGCCTGAAGGCGGCGTTTTTGTTGTGACCGTTCCTGAATTGCCGGGTTGTCGAACCCATGGATCAACCTACGAAGAGGCTGTCCAACAGGGACAGGATGCGATCGAAACCTGGCTCATGGGAACGGAAGCAGATCGAATTCCGCCTGTTGAAGCGTTTGATCTCGAGGGAGCGAATCCGCCTGCGTGGCAACGCGCTTGGGCAAGAACAACATTGCGGAAGGCAAGCTA
Source organism: Chthoniobacterales bacterium (assembly GCA_038230815.1). GTDB lineage: Bacteria > Verrucomicrobiota > Verrucomicrobiia > Chthoniobacterales > UBA10450 > AV80. The sequence continues at coordinate 907 of JBBRMO010000449.1, read as the reverse complement.
AGTGGATTTGCTCAATCTCAACCTTTCTTCCCCGCATTGGAGCCTGATGGTTCCGCAGTTGATCGTCTTCGGGCTGTCGCTGCTGTTGCTGCTCGGCGACGCCTTTCTTCCCAAGAAATATCAGTACAACGGTCTGACCGCGCTGTCGCTGATCGGCTACGCCGCCGCGATGGTCGCGCTCTACTGGCAGGACGGCAAGAACGAATACACCTTTAATGGGATGTTCCACGCCGACGGTCTGACCGTTTTCCTGTCGATGATCATTCTTTCGGCGGCGATTCTCTCGGTCATGATCTCGGCAAGCTACGTCGAACGGCTCGAAGGCCGGATGCCGATTGGCGAGTTTTACCTCCTTCTCTCTTTTTCGGTGCTTGGCGCGCTGTTGGTCTCCGCCGCCGGCGACCTCGTTATGATCTTCGTTGCGATCGAGCTCTCCTCGCTCGCCACCTACGTCTTGACCGCGTTCGCGAAACGCCGGGCCACCTCGATCGAAGGCGCCCTCAAGTACTTCCTGCTCGGCATCTTCGCTAGCGCGATCTTGATCTACGGCATGACCTGGGTCTACGGCGTGACCGGCTCGACGAGTCTTGACGAGATTTCCCGCCGCTTGCAGACGTCCGTTTCCGGGCAGGGACACCTCGAACCAGCCCTTCTGCTCGGGCTCTTGCTGCTCGTTGTCGGTCTCGGTTTCAAGATCGCCGCCGTGCCGTTCCACATGTGGACGCCGGACGCCTATGACGGCGCCCCGACTCCTGTCACGGCGTTCATGTCCGTCGGCCCGAAAGCAGCCGGGTTCGCGGCGTTGATCCGAATATTGGTGCAGGGGCTCGGACCGATCCAGGGGGACTGGCTCAACCTGATCGCTGTGCTGGCCGTCCTGACGATGGCGTTCGGCAATCTCGTCGCG
>JBBRMO010000448.1:0-1698 GCA_038230815.1 Chthoniobacterales bacterium | reverse complement strand
GTCAGGCCAATCGAGACCGAGACGCCGGAGTTCCAGCCGGAGCGCCCGCAGATCCCAGGCATAGAGGTGCTCACCAAATTCAAGGAAGATCGTTCCGCCGTCGGGAGTGAACACAACTCCGAGCTGTTCCGAAGTGGGAAACACGCAAAGTCTTTCCCCGTCAGACATTCGCGTGATGGCCAGCCCGCCATCCACTTTCAGAGCGATCATTTCATCCCCGGGCAGGAACCAGCCGGAGGTTACCCCTTCGTCCGGGCGAAATTCCCGCATGGGCGTAAACGACGGCACCTGAAAAATTGCCCCGCGCGTTCCCCCGCTCGCGAAAAGGTATTTGCCCGTCGTTCCAAAACGCACGGAATTATTCGTACCGACACCCAACTCCCGAAGCAATTTTCCATCGGAAACGGACCAAATCCGGGCGTCCGATTTTCCTGCCACCTCGCTTTCCCGATCGGCCGTCACGACGAACTGGCCATCCGGAGAGACGGACATGCTCTCAGGCTCGTTCGTCATCACGAGGTCCAGTACCTTTTCCGGATGCTCGACCGAAACGAGCGTGCAAACAGGCCCGTCATTCTCCAGCGCTGCCACCGGCGATTCGCCGCCCACCGCCTGCAGGATGTAGCGAGTGCGCGCGTCGAGTCGGACTCCATCCTGCCCGCTCAGTGGATCGGGCGCGCCGGGCGTGAGCGCGAATTTCCAAAGCCCGGACTCTTTGCCAGAAACCAACAGCGCATCGCCGCGCGGCACGAATAAACAGCCCTTTTCCTCGAGTGGAAAGAGCGCGCGGCTCGAGATCACTTTGCCGTCCGGGAGGGAGAGCAGGCGCAACCCGCTTTTGCGAAACGTGACCGCCAGCATCCGGCCGTCCGGGCTGACATCAAAGCCGGCCGTGGCATCAAAGTGATCGCCCGGCGTGAGCCGCATTAACTCTCGAACGGGCTCATCACGCAACACGGCGAAGAGACTCAGGCCCTTTGCTTCGCTCCCGACCGCCAGTCGGTGACCGTCGGCCGAAAAACGCAAGCAGGGCTCGCCGTATACTTGCTCGGCGTCGAGCAATTGCTCAGCCCGACCTGGATCCCACAAGCGAACTGAGAAATCACGCGACGTGGACGCGAGCAACTCACCGCTCACATGCCACGCGACAAACGTGGGGACACCACGATGGCCCCGGAGACGGACGGCGGGCTTCTCTTCGCCAATCTCCCAGACGTAGACCCCGAAATCGGAGCAGGCCGTCGCGAATTTCGCGGGCGCATTCGGTCGCCACGCGCCGTGCACAACGAAACTCGGATGAGACAACCTCCGCACAAGGGTGCCGCTGGGCCGCGCGTAAATTTCAATGTCGTTCGAGCGGAGGGCGCAAACCGCCACCTGCGTCCCATCGGGCGATGGCGCCACGAGCGCGGCGATCGTTGGACCCGCCAGTCGCCAGGTCTCGTGTCCGGTTGCTGCGTCGTGAAACGAAACGCCGCCATCGGCCAGCGCCACCGCGAGCTCTCGGCCGTCGGACGTGAAGGCGAAGTCGTAGGCGAAGAGCGGATTGATGGATCGAACCGGCCGGTCAGTCAGCTCAAAGAACAGATCCCCCGTTGCGACATCAAATACCCGCACGGAGTTATTGGCGTAACGCACCGCGAGTTTCGAGTCGTCGGCGCTGAAGCCGGCCATGTACAGCGCCCGCGGTTTTCCGTC
>JBBRMO010000447.1:0-1701 GCA_038230815.1 Chthoniobacterales bacterium | reverse complement strand
CGTCGTCGGCGATGCGCACCGCGAACTCGCCCTCAATTGCAAGACCCTCGAAAACCGCCTGATCGAGCACGGCACCGGAGGGCAGCAATTCGGTCTCGAACAGGAAACCGAATGCAGGACTGTTCAGTCCTAATTGGCTCTGCACGGCCCTGCCGATGCAACCAATTTTGTAACCCGCGATCACCTCGCCGCGGGTGGCACGGAGGGCGGCCGTCTGCAATTGGAGGGCGAATGCGTCCTCCAAAGTCAGGTGAAACTCCGGACGCGCGAAGATACTTCCTGGACAGTGGGCGTCGTAGTCGGCGAGCTGCCGGAGGGCGATTCGAGCGATTTCTTTCTGGGTCATGGCGTGAGGGTGCCCAGTTTCGCCTCCGAACCCCAGAGACGGCCGAGCCAGCGAATCATGAGATCCAGGTCCTCTTTGACCAGGACCGGTTGGCCGTTGAGGTTGGCGTAAATCGGCGCGGAATGGGCGCGCGGCACGTCGTTTCCGAACCCGTGCGCCGGCTTGCCGCTGACGCGGACCGCGAACCATGCGCTGCGATCCAGCACAACCTCTTTCTCAATGCGCGCCTCGCTGGTGGTTGCAATTTGGCCGGAGGTGGAGAGCTGCGCGGCCTCGCCGCCCTGGGCGTCAACGGACCAGATGGATCCAAACAGGGTGAAGGCAATGCGCCTGCCATTGGGCGGCCAGGTGGGGTCGTTGGCTCCCCAGGTGGTCGTATCGCGCGATGCGGCGGATGTCGCCAGTCGATCGCGAACGGCGATGAAAGCAAGCAAGCCGATCGACATAAGAATGGCGGGTGCTCGGAAGCGCATGGCGAGAGAATGCACCCGTAGAAAACGCATCGGTGTTTACGCCATGGTCCCTTAGGAATCGGGAAATTCTTCTTGACAGGGCAACCGCCCGTTGTTATTGTAAGTAAGTACTCACTTATTTATCCGTATGGCAAAAATCAAACCCAGCGCAAACCATCGGACGGCCCCGCGCACACGTATGGCTGCCGCAGACAGGCGCAAGCAGTTGATTGAGGTCGCCGTCGAAATGTTCTCCAGGCATGGGTTTGAAGGCACTACCACCAAGTCGATCGCGGAGAAGGCCGGTGTAAGCGAAGCCATGCTGTTCCGGCACTTCGCCACGAAGGACGATCTCTATGCCGCGCTACTGGACCAGAAGTCCAATGACGCGGGCGTCGAGAAGTGGATTGAGGAGCTTCGCGCCGCCGCCGAAAAAAAAGACGATGCGGTAGTGTTCCGTTCCCTTGGCGAAAAAATCCTTGAGGCTTATCAACGCGATCCGCAGTTCCAGCGCCTGATGCTCTATGCCTCTCTTGAAAGCCACTCCATTTCGAAGGTATACCACAAAAGACGCGGCTTGCCCATTTTCGAGTTTCTTCGGGAATATGTCGCCATGCGGCAAAAAGAAGGCGCGTTTCGGGATTGCGATCCAGGGGCGGTGGTATTTGCCATGGTGGGGACTCCAACCTACTACGCCATTGTGAGAAGGCTGTTCGGCCTCGATGTTCTGAAGGTCTCCGATTCGGATCTGATAAACACATTTGTTAATCTCTTGCTCGATGGACTGCGGATTGGCCCGGTCCCGCGCAAGACGGGAAAGAAGAAGGAGTAACTCGATGACGATCATCTTCTATCGTCCACTATTGTGGGCCGGCTTAGCCGCCATTGCGCTTATGGCCGGTT
>JBBRMO010000446.1:0-1707 GCA_038230815.1 Chthoniobacterales bacterium | reverse complement strand
TCGAGGGTCTTATAATGATCGAACCCGAGCCCGTAGAGCTCATCGAGCGCGGCCATGTATCCAAACGAGTCGTTGCTCTGGTTCGCAATCTGTTGTTGCCCGATCATTTTTTTCTTCGCGCGCGCCAGTTCTTCTTTCGTCAGTCCATCCGTCGCCAGCTTGTTGATTTCCTCCAGCAACGCGGCCTTCACCGGCTCGATTTTTTGCGGATCGGTCCCCAGATAAAAAAGGAACAGTCCCGGGACCAGCCCTTGCATCTGGCTGGCGCCGACATAATAGGCAAGCCCCATTTGCTCGCGGATCCGGACGAAAAAGCGCGAACCCAGATCGCTGCTGGCCTCATCGATTAGTTCGAGCGCGTAGCGGTCCTCGCTAAACATGTCCGTGCCGCGATAACCCACCATGAGAACGCCCTGCGCCTTCTCCTTCAGGCTTTCAACCACGATCGTCTCGCCGAGCGGCGCCGGTTGCGGCGGATCCGCCAGAGCCAGCTCTCCTGGTCGCATCTGGCCGAGCGCCCCTTCGAAAAGATCCCGGACCGCTGCCGCCCTGACGTTCCCGAAAACGGAAATCACGCCGTTCCGCGCGACGAGATAACGATCCCGAAACTCGAGCAGGCTTTTCCGCGTCAACTTCGCAACCGACTCCACCGATCCCTTGCTGCGCAACCCGTAAGGATGCTCCCGGAAAAGGGCCTCGCGCAAAATATTACGCGCGACGGTGGTCAATTGCTCCTCGTCTTCCTTGATCCCAGCCAGCTGCACCTCCCGTTCGCGCTCGACCGCCAACTCCGGCATGGTCGCGTTGAGCAGAACGTCGGCAAGAAGGTCCACCCCGAGATGCAGATCCGGCTCGGTCACGTCAATCCCGACGCTGAAGCTGTTGTTCCCGGCGTCACTGCCGATGCTGCCGCCAACCGCTTCGATGGTGTCCGCGATTTCTTCGGCCGTCCGCTTTTTCGTTCCCTTGAGCAAAGCTTTCGCCATCAGCCGGGTAATCCCGTTGGTCGCCCGCGTCTCGGCCAGGAGGCCGCCGCGAAAAACTGCCGCCATCGAAACCAGGGGCAGGCGCGGGTCTTCCCGCACCAAGAGACGCAACCCGTTGGAAAGCTCGATCTTTTGGATGTCGCCCGCGGAAATCGGCAAAGAGGCTTCGTTCTTTGTCGCTACCGCCCGCTTGGGATTAAGAGCGATAAACGTGAGATTATTGTCGACGAGATATTTTCCGGCGACATCGCGGATATCTTCCGCGGTGATTTTATGGACGGAGTCGAGATAATCGCGCGTGAAATTCAGGTTCCGGGTCAGGAACCAGTTCGAGCCGAGATCCGACGCCTGTCCGCGCATGGTCGTGAGTGCACCGAGGTGATGGCTCAACGAAATTTTTTTCGCCTTCGCCAGCTCTTCGCTCGTGACACCGGATGCTTTGATTTCATCGACAATCTGCAAAATCAGATCGCGAGTGGCGTCGCGATTCTCCGGTTCTACGGTCGCATCGATTCCGAGAAGCCCGGGATCACCCGGAGTGTAGGAAAAGGCGGAGACGCCATAGGCCAGCCCGGTTTCCTCGCGCACCCGGCGGTAAAGACGAGAGCTCCGGCCGTCGCCGAGGATCGTCGAGAGAAGGTCGAGCGCCGGGACGTCGGGATGCGTAATCTCGGGGATGTGCCAGGCGAGCGAAAGCCGCGTCAGCTCCGTGACAAATTCC
>JBBRMO010000445.1:0-1710 GCA_038230815.1 Chthoniobacterales bacterium | reverse complement strand
GACCGGAAGCCGATCATCGGCGCCGACGGCAGACCGGAGATCGGCTGGATTCCCCGGCCTCAAATTTCGTGCGCCCAGGATGTGGCGGATGGGATGGGTATTCGCACCGACTCACCGATGGTGCGCGAGTGCCGGCGGGGCGTGATGGAGTTTCTTTTGATCAATCACCCGCTCGATTGTCCGATTTGCGATCAGGCAGGGGAATGCAGGCTTCAGGAATTCTCAGTCGAGTACGGGAACGGGACGTCGCGCTTTCTCGAAAGGAAGGTCAAGAAGCCCAAGAATATCAGCCTCGGCCCTCGAGTGACCCTCGATGCTGAGCGTTGCGTGCTTTGCTCGCGCTGCATCCGCTTTATGAACGAGGTGGCAAAGGATGATGTGCTCGGCTTCGTTGATCGCGGCTCGTTCACAACGATAGCATGCCACCCAGACCGGACGCTCGATAGCAATTATTCGCTAAATACAGTCGATATCTGCCCGGTTGGCGCGCTCACCTCCACCGACTTCCGATTCAAAATGCGCGTCTGGTTCCTAAAGGAAACTAAGACGATCGACGTGAACGATGGGCTTGGAGCCAATATAACCATCGGCAGCCGCCAGGAGAAAATCTACCGGATCACGCCGCGCGAAAACAACGATGTGAACTCGTGCTGGCTTCCCGATTCACACCGCCTCAATTTCAAGTACCTGCATCTGGAAGAAAGACTGGTCGCGCCGATGGTGCACGGAGTGGGGACGGGCTGGGCGTTCGCGATAGCGTCCGCAGCCGCACAGCTCAAAAAGCATGCGGACGGAGCCGTCGCGATGATCGGCTCGGGTCGCATGACTAACGAAGAGCTCTTCTTATTCAAGCGGCTCGGCGCACTGCTTGGAGTTCGGAGAATGGATATCGTGCCGCGAATCGGCGAACCGGACGGCGTCATGATCGTTGCCGACAAGAATCCTAATACATCGGGCGCGAAGATTCTCGGGGTCGCGTCAGAAAATCCCGGATCGAAGCTGAAAGAGATCATCGCGGATGTGAAGAGCGGAGCCATCAAAGGCCTTGTCGTTCATGGAGAGGATTTGACGGAGTGCGGGTTCGATCCAGCGGACCTCGCGCAACTCGACGCACTCATCCTGCTGAGCATCCTCCCATGTAAAACGGCGCCGCATGCGTCGGTCCTTCTGCCGTCAAGCGGATGGGCGGAAAAACGGGGTTCGATGATCAATATTAAAGGCAGGCTTCAACGGCTTAACCGGGCGATCGCAGCTCCCGGCGATGCGCGCGACGATTGGGAAATTCTCCGTGATCTGATCCAAGCGTTGGACGGCTCCACCGGGTTGGATGCGATCGAAGATGTTTTCAAGGAAATGGGAGCTGCTACTCCCGCATTTTCGAGCCTTAGCCTAAGCAAAATTGGCGACTTGGGGTTTCAGCTTCTTCCGCCGACTTAAATTATGGACTTCATCCATTCCATACCTTTGCTGATTGTCGTCAGCGCCATCTTGAAGACGGCGTTTCTTATATTCGGGGTTGTTCTGCCGATGGTAAGCTATACGGTTTACGCGGAGCGCCGGGTCAGCGCGCTCATTCAGGATCGGCTGGGTCCAAATCGGACCGGCTTTCCACTTTCTCTGCTCGGCGCTAAAAAAGATTGGTCGCCGTTTCTGGGTGGTCTTGGCCAGCCTGTCGCGGACGCCGTAAAATTTCTTCTCAAGGAAGAGTTT
>JBBRMO010000444.1:0-1710 GCA_038230815.1 Chthoniobacterales bacterium | reverse complement strand
GATTGTGCCGACTCAACAATCAATCTCCACGTTCATTCAGTCCGACCGAAAGCCCGAATCGGAGGCTCGCGCTCGTTTGCTTGCGGCTCACCGTTTTTTCCTGAAATTGTCTTGATCGCCAGGGTCAATCGGGTAGCATACCGACAGCCTTGCCAGCTGGCGATTCAGTGACTGGGCGACGCTGAATCATCACTGGCGGGGCTTTTTCATTTCCGCGGTATTCTCGGACACCTTTAAGCCGGCTCGGGTGAGATAGACGGCGACTGTCTCAGGATCATATCGCCATGAGGCGGGGACCCGTATCAGTCGAATCCGCATTTGCCGGAACAAGTCATTCAGAAATGCATCTCTCAAGCGGCGCTCCGGTTTGGCGTGGGTGCGGTCGTCAAGTTCGATGGCGGCGACGATTCGCGAAGACGCGACATGCGTGACGACGAAATCAACGTGCTTTTGCGCGATGCGGTTGGCGTGGCCGCGTCGCCAGTCGCGTTCGGCGCAGGTGACAAGGTCCGCGAGCCTGACCTTGCACGAAATCAGATAATGATGCCCGACGACTGCCGACAGGACGTTGAAAAACGCGGCCTCGTTCCGGGTCAGCAGGAAGGGGCGAGGTCGGAAGATGGTCCCTCGTGAACGCTGGCGTCGAATTCGGCGCGGATTGCTCGTGCTTCGATGATTTTTCACGCGGACCATTTCCAAAGCAACCTTGATAACGCGATCAAGAACAAAAGGGTGACGAGATCGGGATGGACCCAAGCGAAAACGCCGATTCCGAGAATCAAAAAGAAGAACTGGAAAACGGTCAAGGTGCCTCCCTGTGATTATTGAGGGGCCCGGTGGTGCATCGGGCCTTCGTAAAAACGGGGTTAGCGAGAGTCGCCATTGCTCGGCTGGGATTCGCCGTTGCTTTCTTGCCCTTGCTGGTAGATCCAGGTGTGGGCCATGTCCGCGATCTTGGCGACAAGGGGGAGTTCCTCGCGGCCGAAGCTGGTCGAGGTCTTCCATTCGTCGCCGTCCCTGTAGAGGCGCGTGATGGTCACGTTGTGGCGCGTGCCGTTGTCCGTTTCGTTTGCCCAGATGGCCGCTTTGATGCGGCCCATCCGGATTTCGTGAACGGGTTTCTGCTTCGCGTCATTGGAACGGGGCTGCTGCTGGGTGCGTTGGTTGTTGGCCATTGCACAGTCCTTTCGTTGAAAAGAGAAATGGGATGGAATCAGGCAGCCAGGGCCAAAAGGCCTGCTGCTTTCTGGTCAAGTTCCGCGCGTTCGCCGGCAAACTTCATCTCGCCGGCGATTCGGGTCAGAGCATCCACCATTGCGAAAATGGTGAACCGGCCTTGCTCCTGCGCGATTTCGAGGGCCTGCTTGGCCCAATTGCGTCCGATGCCGTGCTGCACCAAGATTTTGGCCACTTCCTCGGCATCGTTGCCGAGCCGTTCGTGCATAGCCTTGAGCATCACCTTGGCGAAGCCGTCGCGGCGTTCGTCCCGTTTCGCGACAAGCTGCTCCACGATGCGGCGCATTTCCGCCAGGGAATCGTGGATGCTGGCTGTGTGCTTGCGGGTGAATTCGACGACTTCGACCGCGTCCCAGACGATGTGGTTCTGGCAGATCGCCTGAAACCAGAATGTCTGGATGCCGAGGGAACGCTTGCCGACTTCGCTGTTCCAGATGAAGAAGCCCGGCGCAAAGGCCTGCCCCTCGATCTCGG
>JBBRMO010000443.1:0-1712 GCA_038230815.1 Chthoniobacterales bacterium | reverse complement strand
TAATGCCCGTCACGGCGTCCAGAAGAGGCGCCCCATCCCGCCCGCGGCCATAAATGGAGATCCGGTTTCCACCTACGTGCGCCGGACCGAAAAATGGGAGACCCTGCACGTGATCCCAATGCAGATGAGAGAGAAAAAGACGCACCGTACCTTCGCCTTTTCCGAAACTCCCCTCGAGCAATCGAATGCCGAGGTTGCGAAGACCTGTGCCCGCATCGAGAACGAAAGGACTGGGGACTCCGTCCATCTCGACCTCCACGCACGACGTATGTCCGCCGTACCGTGTGGTCTGTCGCGAGGCCACGGGATAGGACCCGCGCACACCCCAGAAGGTCACCCGCATTCGAATCGGATCCTATCGCAACCGGCCGAGTTCCACCATAAGGCAGCGATTCTGGACGACCTTGATGCCCTGGCGGGCAAAAGTCTCGGCCGCGGCCTCATGGGTGATACCGCTCTGGAACCAGACGAACTTCGGCTTTGCGGCGAGGATGTCCTCGACGTGCGCCGGAATGTCGGAGGGGCGGCGGAAGACGTTCACCATGTCCACGGGCCGCGGCACGTCGGAGACTTTGCGGTAGACCTTTCGCCCGAGGACTTCGGTGACATCCGGGTAGTACACGAGGACCGGGACGACGTCGTATCCTCGGTCGATCGCGGACTGGGGAACGTAGAAAGCGGGCTGGTCCGCTTGCTCCTCGGTCTTCATCCCGAGAACCGCGATCCGCTTCGTTTCCCGAAGAATCGCCTCGATTTCGTCACTGCGCTGCACGAGGTTAACTTGCCAATTTTCCATGGATTTTCCTTCGAATCGTTCCGGACCGCCGGGCTTCTAAGGACCTTGGAGGAAAACGAAAATGACACCGTTTGATCGCTTCCGGGACTCGATTCTCGCCCTCCCGGGGGCGCACGAGCGCGAAGCCAACGGAATCTACGATCATTCTTTCTACGTCGGTCGCCGGATGGTCGCGCACATACACGGCAAAAGACAGTTGCACCTGACTCTTCCCCGCTCCGAAGCACGCGAGCTCGTCTCGCAGGGAAAAGTCCGCCCCCACTCGATCCAGCGCCTCGCCGCGGCCGGTCATGTGGCGCTGCATTTCTCGACGGACGAGGAGCTCGCGTTCGCGATGGATCTCATCAAGAAGATCGCGGCGCGCGTTCCGACGCCGCGGCGCCGCGCAGACCCGGCGCCGTCCGACCTCGCCTGAGTCAGAACGACCAGTCGAGGGTGGACGGCAGTTCCATCTTCAGCGACTGCGGAGCGGGAAAGCGGAGGCCCGCGGCCTTTACTTCGCCTTTGATGTCGTCGAGGAAGTCCTGCATCACGAGCGCGGGGTCGCGCTTCTTCAGGCCGGCTTCGATCGCGTACTGAGCGCCTTCGCTGCCCGGCCGCCCGAACGAGAGCAGACCCAGTCGGAGCCAGCGCTCGAAGTGACTCTGCTTCACGTCGTCGAATTTTCCGCTCTTGCAGAGATCGACGACCATGCGGCCGCCCAGCTCCTGGTGGCCCTTCTCTTCCTTCACGATCTTCTTCACGACATCGCGATAGGGCGCAAAGCTGCAGTCGTCGTATTCCTGCAGCTGCCAGAAACCACCGCGATCATAGAGGAATTGGGCCATGGCCAGCTCGAACCACGATTTGGCGAAGGGAATCGGCTTGGCCGCCAGGCGCTGGTTCACCCAGGATTCGACGCTCTCGCCGGTGAACT
>JBBRMO010000442.1:0-1730 GCA_038230815.1 Chthoniobacterales bacterium | reverse complement strand
TCACCCCCAGGTCTTGCTGTTCGTAGAGCGCCTGGCGAAAGAGCTGGCGGAGCTCGGAATACACCGCTTCCGGATAGTCGTAACGAAGGAACCCAAGACTGGAGTCGATTTCTTCCTCCAGCAAAACGCCGTCCGCCTTCGAAAAGCTCGCCAGCACCTGGATCAGGAGCGGGAGAAGGTTCGGCCCTTCCGAAACGCTCCGCGGTTTGCGCAGCGCGCGGCGCATCCAGCGCCGGCTTCGCCGCTGAATCCGATACGCAAACGGCGTCACCTTCTGGACGGCGCGATCGATCCTGTCTGCGACTTTGGTTAAAGCGGTCATTTTTGAGGGGCGCGCGAAATTACCGCAGGCAGGGGGGAACCGCAATGGAGCGCCCTTGGAGCCGGCACGCCTCGGGCCGGGGTTGCGGGCTCGCTTGTCTCAACGGCCTGGGGGCGGGCCATCTCCATTTCGCGGCCTCGCCGATTCCGGCTCGACAGAGTTTCGCCCTCCCATTCGCGGTTCTTCCGTCCCATGCCTTTGCATTGCCAAAACGTTCATGTTAGCGTTTTGCCGCCCGATAATCCCGGGCCCCACAACTCATGGCCCAGCCTGACCGTAATTCTCAGAAAGAGAACAAACCTCGCGGAACCGAACCGAGCTTTAACTGGCGCGGTGTCATTCTCATCGCCATCGCCTTTGCCCTGATCGGACTCGCCGTCCTTTTCCGGGGCGGTGCCTATGCGAACTTCGAGGACGTTCCCTATAACCGCTTCCTCGAACTGCTCGACAACAAACAGATTGTGGTCGACAAAAATTATCCGCTCCAGCTGGTTTACCAGGAAGGTCAACCGACCCAGACTCTGCGCGGGGCTTACATCAAACAGGCGATCGGCCCCAATGGGGCGCAGCAAGTGCCCTTTCGCACCACGATCGCGCTCAATTACGCGACTAATCTCCAGGATAAACTCAGCGCCGCCGGCATCCAGCCCGCCATTCGGACGGATTCCAATCTGATGGCGCAAACGCTGGTCGGGTTCCTCCCGATCGCGCTTTTCCTCCTCGTTCTCTATTTTCTTTTCCGCCAGCAGATCCGAATGGCGGGCAAAGGCGCGCTCAACTTCGGGAAATCGAAGGCGCGGATGCTCGCGCGGGATAAAAACAAAATCACCTTCAAGGATGTCGCCGGCGTCGAGGAAGCCAAGGATGAAGTCCAGGAGCTGGTCGAGTTTCTGCGCGACCCGAAAAAGTTTCAGAAACTCGGCGGCCGGATTCCGAAGGGCGTTCTTCTCGTGGGACCTCCGGGAACCGGCAAGACCCTGCTCGCGCGCGCCATTGCGGGCGAGGCGGACGTGCCGTTCTTCTCGATCAGCGGCTCGGATTTCGTGGAGATGTTTGTCGGCGTGGGCGCTTCGCGAGTCCGCGACATGTTCGAGCAGGGAAAGAAATCGGCGCCCTGCATTATTTTCATCGACGAAATCGATGCGGTCGGCCGGCACCGTGGCCACGGCGTGGGCGGCGGACACGACGAGCGGGAACAGACTCTGAATGCGCTTCTCGTGGAAATGGACGGCTTCGATACGCAGGAAGGCGTCATCATTATCGCGGCGACGAATCGCCCCGATGTCCTCGATCCGGCTTTGCTCCGTCCCGGCCGTTTCGATCGCCAGATCACGGTGAATTTGCCGGATGTGAAAGGCCGCGAGGAAATCCTCCGGGTCCATTCGAAGAAGGTAAAGCTCGCGGAAGG
>JBBRMO010000441.1:0-1737 GCA_038230815.1 Chthoniobacterales bacterium | reverse complement strand
GTGCATCTGCGTCCGGACCGGATCGGACAAACGTGTTTGAACCCATTCACTGCGCATCTTCTATCAGCTTACTGCGTATCGGTTTACTGCGGTCAGTGTACTGCGCGCGCCGCACGCATTTGTTCGATCCCGCACAACGCCCCGCCGCCCGCCCGTAACGCCAACCGCCCCCTTGACAACTATCGGCATGCGCACTCCAATGCGTACTGTCAAGGAGCACACAAAATGTCCACAGCACAAGCGCCGCAGTTGCGGGGCTCGCAAAAACTGCTGGCCGGTCTCTCAAAAAACGGCGAGACCCCCAACCCCGAAGAAATCATCAAAAGCCTCCACCTGCCGGGGAACGTCAAAATTCAGAACTGGCTGACGCGGGGCCTCCCTCCCGCCTACCTGTCTTTGCACGCCGATTTCGAAGCGCCGATTTCGCAGCTGAGCGGCGTGATTGAAAGCTTCGTGAAGCTCAACGACAGCACTATCAACTTTCACGTCTTCATCAACGGCATTCCGTTTCCGGACCTCGCACGCGTCGTTGTCCGCAACATCCCAGGGGAGCGTTAAATCATGACGCAGGCAATGGAGGCCCCCGCGCCCATCATCCAGATCCACCCCACCCGGCGCTGCAATTTGCGGTGCCTCCATTGCTATTCGGTTTCGAGCCCGGAGGAGCGCGATCAGTTGTCGACGCAGTCGCTGCTCGATGCACTCACCGACGCCCGCGAACAGGGCTATCTAACTGCGGGCTTCTCCGGCGGCGAGCCAATTCTCTTCAGGGACCTCGGCCTCCTCCTGAAGCACGCCAAATCCCTCGGCATGCGCACCACCGTTACGTCAAACGGCATGCTGCTCAACGAAGCCCGCCTGCGCGAAATTAAGGGCTGCACTGATGTTCTCGCCATCAGTCTCGACGGCGTTCCCCCTGCGCACGACCGCATGCGCAACTGCGTCGGAGCCTTCGACCGCACGGCCGAAAATCTCCAGGCTGTCCGCGAATCAAAGATCGATTTCGGTTTCATCTTCACCCTCACGCAGCGCAACGTGGATGAGGCACAGTGGGCCGCGGAATTCGCCATCGCTCAGCGTGCCAAACTCTTCCAACTCCACCCGCTCGAAGAGGTGGGCCGCGCCTCCGATGCGCTTCCCGGCGAGCATCCTGACGCTGTTGAATCGGCGTTCGCTTACCTCGAAGCCGAGCGCCTCCGCGCCGCCTATGGAAACAAGCTCTTCGTCCAGCTCGATATCTTCCATCGCGATCTCGTCATTCGCCATCCGGAACGCTTCAACGCAGGCCCGCCATCCAACCCCGCGAAACTCGCCGAATGCCTGACCCCGCTGGTTCTCGAAGCCGATGGAACCCTCGTCCCCATGGGTTACAGCTTCGCCCGCGAATACTCCATCGGCAATATCAGCGACGGCCGCCTGCGCGACGTCGCCCCGCAGTGGATTCGCCACGGCTACCCGGCCTTTCGCCGCCTCTGCCAAAGAGTCTATGAAGAAGCCTGCCAGCCGTCGGAACTGCCGTTCTTCAACTGGTACGAACTCCTCCAGGCTCACTCACACCGCAACGTCGATGCCGGATCAATCCGCAATGCCTTCATCGCCGGCGTCACCGTCGCGAGCCCAAATCCAAGTACCTTTCCCTGATGTCATTTTCTGGCAGCCGCCAGCGATTTCCGGATGAATCGATGCGCGGGCGGCGGGGTCAACCTAAGAACAGATGCCTCCGCATCTCCGCCACTG
>JBBRMO010000440.1:0-1738 GCA_038230815.1 Chthoniobacterales bacterium | reverse complement strand
ATTCTTCGAGTCGGAATGGAATTACGTAATGGAACAAAGTCCCACCCGCGGTTCATCGTTGGGCGACCGGCGCTGGAAGGATCGCTGGGGCGACCAGAGTCTGGACGCTATCCGGAATCGCGAAGAGCACGCCGTGGAGGCGCTCGCTCGCCTGAAAAAATTCGATCGCACGCAGCTCTCGGCGGGCGATCAGCTGAACTACGACCTCTTCAAGAAAGATCTCGAGATGGATATCGAGGGATCCAAGTTCCACAGTTACCTGATGCCCATCAACCAACGGGGCGGCATCCAGACCCTCGACGAGCTCGGAGATCGTCTTCGGTTCGAAACCGTGAAGGATTTCGAAGATTGGATCGCCCGACTCCGTGCTTTGCCGGTCTTGATGGACCAAGACATCGCGCTCATGCGGGAAGGAGCCCGCGCGAAAGTGATGTGGCCCAAGATTGTCCTCAATCGTGTCCCTGCCCAGATCGACAAGCAGCTTGTGACGAACCCGGATGAAAGTCCGTTTTTCAAGCCCTTCAAAAAATTCCCGGACCCGATTGGCGGGGCCGATCGGGAACGCCTGACAAAAGCAGCGCGGGATGCAATCACTGCCGGCGTGTTGCCGTCATTCCAGAAGCTCAAAAAATATTTCGTCGAGGAATATCTTCCGGCCGCTTTCGACCAGGTCGGGGTGTGGCAGATGCCGGAAGGCGCCGGTTATTACGCCTACCTTGCGCGACGGCACACCACGACCAATCTGACGCCGGAACAAATCCACGAAAAAGGCCTGAGCGAAGTCGCCCGAATCAAAGGCGAAATGCAGACCATCGTCACGAAGGTCGGGTTCAAGGGGACGTTGCCGGAGTTTTTCACGAAGTTGCGCACCGATCCGCAGTTCTTCTACAAGACACCGGAGGAACTATTGGACGCATACCGGGCCCTCGCGAAGCGGATCGATCCCAACCTGGTTAAGGTTTTCAAGACATTGCCGCGAACGCCCTATGGGGTAACGCCGATTCCAGACAAGATCGCCCCGGATACAACCACGGCTTATTACAATCAGCCGGCCGCCGACGGCTCGCGCGCCGGCCTCTACTTCGTCAATCTCTACAAGCCCGAAACCCGCCCGAAATGGGAGATGATGGCGCTCTCCCTTCACGAATCCGTGCCGGGCCATCATTTACAGATCGCGCTCGCGCAGGAGCTGGGAGACATCCCAAAATTCCGTCGCTACGGCGGATACACGGCCTTTGTCGAGGGCTGGGGGCTTTACGCAGAATCGCTCGGCCAGGAGATGGGTCTTTATGACGATCCCTATGCGAAATTCGGCCAGCTCACTTACGAGATGTGGCGAGCGGTGCGGTTGGTGGTGGACACCGGTATGCACCAGATGAAGTGGGATCGCCAGCGCGCGATCGACTATTTCATGGAGAACGCGCCCAAGGCGGAGAACGACATTGTCAACGAAATCGATCGCTACATCTCGATGCCCGGCCAGGCGCTCGCCTACAAAATCGGCGAACTGAAAATCAAAGAACTGCGCGAACGCGCCCGGAACGAGATCGGCGAGAGCTTTGACGTCCGCGAATTCCACGACGTGGTGCTTCTTTCCGGGGCGGTGCCGCTCGACGTTTTGGAACAGAACGTGAACCGCTGGATCGCGACCAGGAAAGGCGGCGCCTCGCCGAGCCCGGCTCCCAGCCGCTAATTGAAAACAGTTCGCGCGATCTCCAACCGTCGCGCCTCGACGCGT
>JBBRMO010000439.1:0-1739 GCA_038230815.1 Chthoniobacterales bacterium | reverse complement strand
TGTAGCCTACGGTTGCCAGCGCCGTTGACTGGATCGGGACGCGCCTGACCCGGGAGATTATGCCGACCGGCTCAGATGCCGGGTCGCCGCGGAGGGAGGATGCGGCTAGAAGCAAACTCGCCGTCAATGCAATGGGGGGCCATCGCCGCATGGTCGCCGTTTGTAGCGGATTCCCGGTTCAATTGTCGAGCCGGAAGAAGGTAAAATTCCTTCCTGCTCATGATCCCGATCGTAATCCTGATTCCGCGGGACTGCTCCCCGGGCAGGAAAGAGCAGGAGCAGAAATTATTTGCCTAGCGGCGTCGTCACGTCCGTTCCCGCCGGTGGCGTAAACTCAAACATGGATGCCGGAATCGGGGAGCGGCTTTCGTTCGAGTAAGTGGTAACGATCCGGTCCCCATTCGGTTGCACCATTTCCGTGCGAATGACCTGCAGTTCGCCGTTCATTTTGATCGCGAACGTCTGGAGAAAGCGTTTCATCGATGGATTACGCGGCAGGAGTTGCAGTTGGTAGCCGTCCGCCTCTGTGGTCGCCGAGATGTGATAGGTGGCCTCGACGTTTTCCAGGTTCAGGCTCGCGGTGATTGCGGAGATGCCGGCGTCGAGAGGCGAATGTTTGCCTAGCGAGTAATGCTCAGCGGAATGGAACTTCGGGTAATAAATCCAGAGGTGCTGGCCGTCGCTCACCGTGATGCTGGGGGAAGAGCCCCTGGCTTCGCGGCGAAATTTGTTCGGGCTTTGAAACCAGATTTTGCCCGACGTGACGATCGGCTTGTTCAGCATCTTGACGTTTTTTTCCTCTTGAAAATCCGCCTGGACCTGGGGCGCAGCCGCGCGTTTCTCCCGAATCCGGCCGAGCAGTGTTTTCAGGTCGGCGGGAGAAAGCTGTTGAGCGCCGAGCAGGGGAGCAAGGCCGAAGAGGCAAAGGTAAAGGCAGGGGAAGAGAAATTTGTTAGACATTTTCAGGTTCTTTGACGCGCGGTTGCAAAGATTCTTCGCGCCACGACTTCGGTTCTGCCGCGGCGGCCGCAGGTAAGGTGAAGAAGATGGTAGCGGCGAGGCTCCAAAACAAGCCGAGAGCGCAGGCATAACCGAGGCCGGCCAGGGTTGGGTTGTTCGCGGCTCCGAGCGAACCAAAACCGCAAATGGCAGTGAGCCCGGCGAGAATCACGGGTTTCACCACTCCGGCCACGTCGTGATCGAGCTGCCGCGCTTTCTGCCACACCAGGAGAACATAAATGCCGTAGTCCACTCCGATCGCCAGGACGAGACGAAAGGCGAGGACGTTCAGAAGGTTCAATGGGATCTGAAGCAGCTTCATCGAAGCGATCATGGCGCACACGGCCATCGCGAGCGTCGCCACTTGAATGAGCCAAAGGCGCCAGTCGCGGTAGAGCACCGCGAGCAGGGTGGCGTCGAAAAGCGCCATCAATCCGCTGATCAGCATCAATTGTCGGTGCGACCAGGGCACGAGATCGGTCAGGGTAAAACTCCAGCCGGAAAGGACCATCGGGACGCCAGCAACCGGGAGATCGCGATGCAACATTTCCTTTTGTTCCTGCGTCGCGACCGGCTCGTTCGTCGTGACGAATCCGGTGGTCAGCAACGGATCATGCGCGAAGTAGCGATCGATGAGGAACCACCAGCCGGAGGACGGCGGAAGGGATTCGCGCCAGTCCGGCAAGCGAGTGGACGGGTCGGCCGCCGCTTTCAATTCATCGAGAAGCTTGAAGCCCGAT
>JBBRMO010000438.1:0-1740 GCA_038230815.1 Chthoniobacterales bacterium | reverse complement strand
GCGCGACCAATTCCCGAATCGCGGAAGGATATTCCGTTTTCCTCAAAACCGGCGGCTCACTGATCGAGAGGCGTGTTCGTCAGCTGAAGAGCGAGCGGCTCGAGCCGGCGCAGGTACAATTGAAGGGGCCGATCCTCTTCGCCCTCCGGGCCGCGCGCGTTTTGAAATTGCGAGTAAGCCTCCGCCCAGCGCTTCTCGCGGTAAAGGACCACACCGTTCCAGAAGGCGTCGCGCCGCGTGATAATTTCGCGCGAAGCGTCGAGGGCAAGCGCAACGGGCTCGTAAATCTCGTGCCGCTCGCGGACATCGACTCCGCTCAGGAAATCGATCGGCCGCGCGACCAGAATCTTGCTCGCCAGTTCAAACGTCCGCGGCCCCAGCAAAACGCGAGAACCGTAGAAGCGATTTGCAATGCAAAATCGCCGGGCCAGTTCCACCGGCTCGCCCGCCGCGAGCATGGTCCGCTGACCGTTGTTCTTGAGAGGCGCCATGATCATGCTGCCAGAACTGACGCCCGCGTGGACGCCCGCATTCCGGAGCGCGTCCGATTTGCTCCCTTTGTTAGCCTCCGCAAATGATTGGGTTAACGCCATCGCCTTGCGGGTCGCCTTCTCCGCGTGCTGTTTGTCCGCTTCCGGAAAGCCGAAGATCGCTACGACCCCTTCGCCGCCGGCCGACTCGATGTAGGCCCCTTCCGCGCGCAGCGCCTGGATGGCGTGAGCGATAAATCTTTCCGTGATCTCGGCGAAAACGGCGGGCTCGCATTCCTCTGCGAGATCGTGCTTGTTCGCGAGATCGCAGACAACGGCCGTGACCTCACAGGTCCGAGCGCCGGAATCGCTAATAGGGTCGCCGCGTCTCGCGCGAGCCCGCGGTTTTTCGACAACCGGCGGCGCCACTACCGGCGGCGGTGCCACCATCGGCACGGGGGCGGGCTTGTCGGGAGCGATCAGGATCGGCGCTGGCCGTGGCGTCGGCCCAGCCTCGATTTTCGGAGGACGTGAGCGCCTCTCTTCCAGATAGGCGTCCAACCGGACAAAACCAAGTGCCCCCAGATAACCGAGCCCCACCGCGGCCATGGCCGGCAACGGCTGAAAGAGGACCTTGTAGAGCGAGCAAACCCAGGCGACGCCGGCTAGTTCCACGAGGAGAACCGCCATGATGGCTCCCATCCGTCCCCGGCGCGACGCCGACAACGTCAAAAAAACTGCGCCGATGGCCGCCGCGAAAACGATCCCATACTGAACCGCGGCCAAAAGCCGCCGGGCGGTTCCGTCCCCGGAAAGCAGATTGCTCAAAGCCAGTTCCGGCCGCGTCAGCCAGCCGCTGATCTGCAAGCCGACGATGAGTCCGCCGACAACCAGCCCAATGATCAACGGTGCGATGACTTGCCGTTTCATTTAGGAACCGGGTAATTGGTCTGCTGCACGGGGGTAGTGTGATTGAACAACGAGATCACTCAAGAACTTATCCGGCGCCACGATCGCCTCCCGCCCGAGCACAAATGTTTTCTGGCCAGTATTTTTTTGCACCAGGCTCAACCCAAATTGGTAGTCCTTAAAAAGATGCGCGCAGAGATCGAGCATTGCCATCCGTTCGGCATGGGCGCGCTCGACGAGGTGAGCGATCGCCGACGGGTCAAAAACAATCTCGAGCCCGTGGGCCTTCTGGAATTCTTCCGCAAACGCCCGCGCGCTTTGCTCCAGCGCAGCTTCTTCCTGCCGGTGCCCCTCGGCCATC
>JBBRMO010000437.1:0-1791 GCA_038230815.1 Chthoniobacterales bacterium | reverse complement strand
CATTTCCGGAGTGCTGGTGGGAATCTGGCCGGCCTGGCGCATTTCCAAGAGCAGCTCCCTCGCGCTCGCCTTGCACGAAAGCGCGCGTGGCAGCAGCGACGGCGTGAACAGGCAGCGGGCGCGGGCCGGACTGGTCGTCACTCAGGTGGCACTCGCAGTAGTTCTTCTCGCGGCCGGCGGTTTGATGCTGAAAAGCTTCTGGCGCGCCCAACAGGCGCCGCTCGGTTTCGAATCGCGCGGCATCCTGACGATCGGGATCGCGCTGCCCCGGGCTCGTTACGACAAGGAGGAAAAAATCAACGCTTTCTACGATCGACTGCTGGCTCGAGTCGCCGCGCTTCCCTCGGTCACCTCCGCCGCCATCGGCGTCAACATTCCTTTCGACGACAGCGAGTGGGACAGCTCTTTTCACATTACCGGGACGCCGCCTCATAAACTCGGCCAGGAACCGTCCGCCGAGTTGAATATGATTTCGCCCGATTATTTTCGCGTCATGGGTATGCCCATTTTGCGCGGGCGCGCTTTCGGGCCGGAGGATAGGGGGGACAAGCCCGGCACCGTGATTATCGATGAAAGTCTGGCGACTCGTTATTTCGCTCACCAGGACCCAATCGGGAAACAGCTCGACAACAACCAGACGCTCAAGCCAAATCCGCCGCCGCTGACGATCATCGGGATCGTGCCGCGAACGAGGAACGAAGCGCCTGGGGAAGACAATGTTGAGAAGTTAAATTTCCCGCAGATCTATCTTCCGTTCCCGCAGTTTTCGTATGAGGACGTAACCCTGATGGTCTGCGCGGCTTCGGGCGACCCACTCACTTTGGCTGCGGCTGTGAAACGCGAAGTCCAGGCCATCGATCCCGACCAACCAGTCTCCGCGGTTTCCACGATGGAAAAAAACATCAGTGCGAGCCTGGCGGCGCGTCGCCTGACCATGACCCTGCTCGGATCTTTCGCTGGCCTCGCCCTGGTCCTCGCGAGTGTTGGAATCTACGGCGTCATGGCCCTGAGTACGACCCAACGGACGCGCGAGATGGGAATCCGCTTTGCGCTTGGCGCGAGCCGTGCCGACGTCCTCAGGCTGGTTCTCGGTAAAGGAATCGCGCTGATTGGGGTGGGCCTTGGTGCTGGATTGATCGGGGCTTTCGCGGCGAGTCGCGCGCTCAATAGCCTGCTCTATGGCGTCGGTGCGCTCGATGCGGCCGCCTTGATCGGAGCGCTGGTCACGCTCGCCGTGGTTGCGTTCATCGCCTGCTATCTGCCTGCCCGCCGGGCGAGCCTGGTGAATCCGATAGAAGCGCTGCGGGCGGAATAAGCATTGGAGCCGGCACGCCCTCGTGCCGGTCGGCCGCAGAAGCATCGTTCGCTCCCGCACTTCGCGCAGCGAAGAGGTACAGGCCACCTGTCATCCCGAGCGAAGTCGAGGGACCCCGGGTTGTCACTTTTAAGGTTTCATTACGGGATCCCTCGACGTTGCTCGGGATGACGGTAATTTCGGTGGAACCTCGTGACCTCGACGCAGCACAAAAGGATCGCCGCCGCTGATTGCGAAGTCGTGTTCGACGATCTGACGCGACAACTTTACGCGACCGATGCGTCACTTTACCAACTCGAACCGGCGGCCGTCGCGTTTCCCCGGAGCGCTGAACAAGCTAGCTCGATCATCATGGCCGCCGCCGACACTGGTCTGCCCGTCACGCCGCGTGGGGCCGGGAGCGGTCTTTCCGGCGGCGCGATCGGCGATGGAGTGATTGTCGAATTTTCGCGTTACAACCGGCAGATCACCGACCT
>JBBRMO010000436.1:0-1822 GCA_038230815.1 Chthoniobacterales bacterium | reverse complement strand
GAGCATAGCAGCGCGTGGGAAGTGCGGGCCGTCGCGAGCATCGAGGAAGCGGCGGGATTGCTCCAACCGGCGGACGACCTCGTTTTGGCGCTGCCGATTGATCTGGTGCTCGCGCAACGGATGCGACTGCCGACGACGGATCCCGCGGAGTTCGGCGAAATGGTGCGCATCCAAATCGAGAAGGGCATGCCTTATTCGCCGGAGGAAATGACGACAGACTCGGAAGTAATTTCCCAAAGCGAAGAGGGGAGCGTCATTTCGGCGGTGGCGGTGAACAACGAGAAATTGAATGAACTTGCGGCCCCGCTTCTCGCGCGCGGACTGATTCCCAGCCAGGTGACCGTCTATGCCGGCCATCGCGCGGCGACCCACAGCCCGGAAGGAACCTCGCTCTTCATTTATCCGGAGAACGAATCGATCGTTTGCGCGATCGCCGAGGAAGGGAAGCTGAGTTTTACGCACAGCCTCGATGGAGCCGACGCCTTACAGCTCCAGCGCGACCTGCCCCAGCTGACCCTGAGCGCGGGAATGCAGGGAATCAACATGTCGGCGCCGCGAATCATGCTGGCCGAGAGCCTTTATGAATTCCGCGACACCGTGGAAGGAATTTTCGCGACGAGTGCCGAGTTGATCGCGGTGGAAGTCCCGCCCGCGGAGTCGCGCCTCAATCTGCTGCCCGAAAGCTGGCGCGCCCGCCGTGCTCAAAGCGTGCGGATAAAAGATTGGCGCAAGCGTTTGCTCTTCGGTGCCGCGGCTTACGCCGGGCTCTTTCTTCTTTTCCTGGCCTATCTCCTTATCCTTCGCTTTCAAATTAGCCGGCTCGACAAACGCATCTCGCGCGACGCGCCACGGACGGATTTTGTCCGGGCCACGGAAGCAAGATGGAAGGCGCTCGCTCCGGCGATCGATCCGCATTACTACCCGATCGAAGTCATCCTCCACCTTTTCGATAGCCTGCCCTCCGCCGACGTTCGGATAACGGTCTTCAACCAATCGGCCCGGCAAATTTCCGTCGATGGCGAAGCGAATTCGGCGGCGCTCGCCTACCAATTTGCAGAGAAGGTTAAAAAGAATCCGGACCTGGCAACGTTCCAGTTTGAACTGGGCGCGCCCCGGCTCCTGCCCAACGATCACGCGCAGTTCCGTCTCGAGGGCAAACCGAAATGATTGCGGTTTGGTATCAGCGCCTGAACCAACGCGAGCGGGTCCTGAGCGCGATCGTGGCGGGTGTGATCTTCCTGCTCCTGAACTGGTACATCTGGGGCAAGCTTTTCGGCGCGCTCGACCAGGCCCGGGCCGATCTTGCGACCCGGGCGAACACGCGCAAAGTCCAGGGAGTCTTCATTCGCGAGAGGACGCTTTGGGAAAAAAGGGCGCAATGGCTGAAGGAACACCAACCGGTGCTGAAAGGGCCGGGAGACGCTTCGACTCTGCTCGACCAGATCAAACAGTTGGCCGGCAAACAGAATATCCTGATCGAGAATCCCGCGATCGGGACCAGCGACGCCACTCCGGATCGCCAGGCGGTCTTCGCCTCTTTCGATGTTAAGAGCCCATGGCCTCCACTGGTTCGTTTTCTTTTTGATGTGCAACAGCCGGAATCTTTCGTGGTTTTTGAAAGCGTCACGCTGAATATCGATCCCGCAGATCCGACGATGATGCGCGGCAAGATGAAAGCCGCGCGCTGGTTTGCGCCGCCGGGAAAATGACAATATTCTAACGGAGCGTACGTTTGGTTGTCGGACGTGAAACTAGTTCAAACATGAAAACCTGGAATCTCGCGCTCATTCTCCTTGCCACCGTCCCATTGCCGATGCTCCTG
>JBBRMO010000435.1:0-1823 GCA_038230815.1 Chthoniobacterales bacterium | reverse complement strand
TTTTCCGTGCGGGTGAACGACAAACTTGGCTCTGGAACGATGACCTTTATCGCGATCGCGGGCGGCAAGGAAACGCGGCTCCGTTCGACAATTAGTGTTCGCCCGCCCGCGACCTTCGTGACCCAGGTGCGCAGCAGCACTTTCACCAAAAACACCGCCGAGGTTCCGATCACGCGTGAAATGTATCCCGAATTCCGGAAGCTGAGCGCCGCGGTCTCCGCTCTGCCGCTCGGCCTCGCGCATGGACTCGATGCCTACCTGAAGGACTTCCCGCACGGTTGCAGCGAGCAGGTCACAAGCGCTGCCTTTTGCCGGCTCGTCCTCGCGGATGAAGCCGACTTCGGATTGTCCCGCGCAGAAGTGAACACGCAGCTCGAGAACGTTTTCTCCGTTCTGCGCCGCCGCCAAAACGACCAGGGCGACTTCGGCTACTGGGCGCCGGAGAAAGGGCAGGAAATTAGTTTCATGTCGGCCTATGCGATGAATTTTCTTATCGAAGCGAAAGCCGGCGGGTTCGCCCCGCCGGCGGAAATGTTCGCGAGCGGTCAGCGTAATTTGCAGGCGATGGTGGCAAAGGAACCTGCGAGCCTCGATGACGCCCGAACGGTCGCCTACGCGATTTACCTGTTGAGCCGCGAAGGCGTGGTCACGACAAATTACATTATCAATCTGCGCGAATACCTGGAGAAAAACTTCACCAAGGACTGGAAAGCCGACCTGACCGGCGTTTATCTGGCCGGCGCTCTCCACATCCTGCGCAAGGAAGACGAGGCCGTGAAGTTGATCAGCGCCTACCGCGTCGGAGAACTCGACCAAAAACAGATCACGGATTTTTACCAGCCGCTCGGCGCCGATTCGCAATACCTGTCGATCCTCGCGCGCGAATTCCCCGATCGTCTGAAGAAGCTTCCGGTGGCCGATTTCGAGAAAATCCTGAAGCCGATCGGCGAGGGAAACTTCAATACGCTTTCGGCCGCTTATGCTGTGCTCGCGTTAAAATCGTACGCGCGCGTGGTCGCACAACATCCGCCCGAGCTAAGCATCGCAGAAGTCGATAAGGCGAAAAAAGAGAAGATTTTGACAACGGGCGCCAAGCTCCTGCAACGCGCAGATTTCTCGGGCGACGCCACGGCGATTCGCTTTCGCTCCGCCAAAGCCCTCAATCCACCCGGCGCCTTTTACCAGGTGATCGAGGCGGGATTCGATCGCCGAATTTCGGACAAGGCAATCACCGAAGGCTTGGAGGTTTATCGCGAGCTCTTGGACAAGTCGAACAAGCCCGTGACCACGACGCAGTTGGGCGACGTCGTCACGGTCCGCCTCCACATCCGCAGCCTGCGACCGGACCCGATCACGAACGTCGCGCTGATCGATCTCTTGCCCGGCGGGTTCGAAGTGGTGAGCTCGTCACTCTCGCCCGGGATCTCGTCGATCAAGGGCGTCGATTACGTCGATGTCCGGGAAGATCGCGCCATCTTTTACGCCACGGTCCCAAGCGAGACGCTCGAGATCACCTACCAGATCAAGTCGTGCAATCGGGGGACCTTCGTCGTTCCGCCGGTATTCGCGGAATCGATGTACGACCGGAACCTGAAAGGACGCGGCCTGGGCGGAAAAATCAGTGTCACAAAATAATTTTGGATTGCGAAAGGTGAAGACGCGCGCGCCAGCGAAATTAGGCAGCGGCGATTTCCATATCGCCGGCCCACCCAAATCGGCGGTCTGGAGGCCGCCGCTCCTTCGATGGTTACGGCGCGGCATTTTTTTCGGCTTGATCCTGGCGGCAGTTTGGCTCGCCCTTCCCAAGCCGCCTTTGCTTGAGG
>JBBRMO010000434.1:0-1854 GCA_038230815.1 Chthoniobacterales bacterium | reverse complement strand
GTCTTCGATCAAGCGATAGCGGACGGCCTCGACTTTGATGTGCTCGATCCGACAAAGCTAATCCCGGAGGAAATTATCCCGCTGCGTATGGTCGGGAAAATGGTGCTGAACCGGAACGTGGATAACTTCTTCGCCGAGACGGAGCAGGTGGCTTTTTTACCAACGAACATTGTCCCCGGTATCGACTTTTCCAACGATCCGCTGCTCCAGGGCCGGCTATTCTCGTATCAAGACACGCAGCTCTCACGCCTCGGCGGCCCAAACTTTCATCAAATTCCTGTCAATGCACCGCGCTGCCCGATGCACAACTTTCAGCGAGACGGTCTGCGCCAAATGGAGGTGCCCAAAGGACGTGTAAATTACGAGCCGAACAGCTTTGATGGAGGCGCTCCCCGTGAGAATCCGATGCGCGGATTCGCCAGTCACCCCGAACCGCTTGATGGAACGAAAAAGCGCAAACGCGCGGAGACTTTCGCTGATCACTATTCACAAGCGCGGATGTTTTTCCGCTCGATGACCCAGCCGGAGCAGGTCCATATGGTCAGCGCGTTCGCCTTTGAACTTGCGAAGGTCGAAACCAAGAAGATCCGGCTCCGGATGCTCGGGCACCTCGCGAACATAGACGCCTCACTGCGCGACCAGGTAGCCGCAGCCCTCGGCATGCCCGAAAAAGCCGACATTATCAAGCCCGCCGTCGCCCCGCGCGATCTCGCACCGTCGCCGTCGCTGAGCCTTATCCGCAAAGCGCCAGAAACCCTGGCCGGGCGGAAGATCGGTGTGCTCCTTACCGACGGCTTTGATGCCTCGATCCTCGCGATGCTTCGCCGCAGGGCCATGGCCGAGAAAGCCACCGTTGCGGTCATTGCTCCGAAAGTGGGCGGGGTGACTGACAGCAGCGGCGCCTTGGTCGAAGCGGATTTCGCACTCTCTGCCGCGCCCTCCGTTTTCTTCGATGTCGCCGTTATCCTCGTGTCTGAAGCTGGAGCGAAAGATCTGGCCACGCAAGCCGCCCCGGTCGCCTGGGCGGCCGACGCGTTCGCGCATCTTAAAGTTCTCGGCCACACCTCCGGTGCCCAGCCGCTGCTCGACCGCGCAGGCGTCCAGCCAGACGCTGGCCTCATCGCTCTCAGCGATGGAAAAGACGTTGCTGGGTTTCTCGCCGTCGCAAAAAAGGGCCGCATCTGGGAGCGGGAAGCCAAGCTCCGCCGGCCGGGGTGATATCTGGGGACAAGTCTATGCCCGATGGAAAGAAGAAACTGTCTCCTAAAATCAAGATGCTCCTCACCATCTTGGTTACGCTGGCGACAACCGTGTTCCTGACAATACTGCTTTTGAATCTCCGTGCTGGCGAGAAACAGATTCGCTACGAGGTCACACATCGCTTTTCGGTGAGCGATCCACAATTTCTCCGATCGATGGGGAATCTGCTCGGGCCGGGCATTCTGAGCGGGAACCGGGTTCAATAACCGTACCCATCGTAAACTTTTAGTCGTCGATGGTCGAATTGGCTTCACGGGGGGCGTTGGCATCGCCGACCTATGGAGCGGTCACGCGGAATCCAAAAACAATTGGCGCGACTCTCATTACCAGATCGAAGGTCCCGTAGTGGCCCAGATGCAGGCCGCCTTCACCGACAACTGGACCAAGACCAGAGCCAAAGTTCTATTTGGTCCCGAGTATTTTCCTGAACTCAAAACTGCTGGTGATTCATCCGCGCAAGTTTTCAAAAGCTCACGGGGCGAAGGCAGCGAGAGCGTTCGCCTCATGGATATACTTTCGATTGCCTCGGCTACAAATACGATTCGATTGCAGGCCGCCTATTTTGTTCCGGACGATCTCGCGATCGAGACCTTC
>JBBRMO010000433.1:0-1868 GCA_038230815.1 Chthoniobacterales bacterium | reverse complement strand
TCCGCTAATTGCAGAGCCGCAATCGCCGCCAGCGGTTTGGTGCAGGACGCCCAGCGAAACATCGTGTCGGTCGTAACCGGAATGTTTTTTTCGCGATCGGCCAATCCATAACCCTTCAGGTATTCGATCCGCCCCTTCTCAATAATCCCGATCGCCATACCAACGACCTGCTCCTTCTCCATTTCCATCTGGACCGCCTCATCCACTGCCGCGGCTTTCTCCGGCGCGAGCGAGAGAGGGATTGGCCCCTTGGCGAAGGACCAATTCGTCGAGAGCAGGAGCAACAGGGAGCAGGCAACCCGCAGTCCGTAATTCTTATGCCGACCTTTAATAATCCCCTTCCGATGCATGCCCATCCTCGCTTCTATTTCGGAACACGTGCGGGAAACTATTAACGGCGCGAACCCAATCCGGTTCCTGGAGGCCACTCGTTCTGTCGATCTTCTCTACGGTGCTCGATGGTATTTATTCAAGAGCTCGCGGAGCCGATCGTGAGGCAGAGAATCGACGTGATGATTATCGCGGCCGGTCATGCTTTGATTGTCGACCAATGCGTTCACGACCGCTTCTTCGGTCGCTTCCACAACTGCTTCGAAAATCGGATCAAGGCGATCGTTCGGAACGGTCTCGACCGATCGGGTGAGCTTGTCGGGGTTCGATGCCTCCGGATTTGCCGTCGAGAAAGCGATGAACAAGTCCCCGGAACCGTTTCCGGAAACCGTCCCGGTGCGGGCCAGGCCGAGCGAAACCCGGCGCGCCAGGCGTTTCAATTGATGAGGCAACAGGGGTGCGTCGGTCGCGACCACCGCGATGCAGGAGCCATTCTCGCGCGGGTAAACCTGGCCGGGAATTTCCTTGCCCACAGGCACGCCCGCAATCATGAGATGGGGCCGCCGCCCAAAGTTTGCCTGCACCAGGACGCCGATCGTGAAAGTGCGGGGGGCGGCATCCTTCTTTTCCTTCATCTCGATCTGGCGGGAAGCAGTGCCGGTCCCGCCCTTAAATTCATAACAAACCATTCCGGTCCCTCCGCCGACGCTGCCCTCGTCGATCGCGCCGCCGTGCGCGGTGTCGAGCGCATTGAAAACATGTTCCGGTTTGACATGGAAACCGTTCACATCGTTAAGCCAGCCGTCCCAGGTCTCCGCGACCACCGGCAGGCTCCAGTAAAAACCGCCCGGGTCCGCGCCGCCCTTCCTGATTCGCCACCCGATGATGGCATCGCGCACGACGCCGACGCTGTGGGTGTTGGTGATTGCGATCGGACCCTCCAGGAATCCACCTTCTTCGAGCCAGGCCGCGCCCGTCATTTCGCCGTTGCCATTGAGGTTGAAGACGCCCGCATAAACTGGATCGTCGGTTTTTCCGCGGGGTAGAATTGCCGTCACGCCGGTCCGGATCGGGCCCTGGCCGACTTCGAGTTTGCCTTCGCCGCTGACGAGCGTGGTGTAGCCGACTTCCACGCCGGCGACGTCCGTGATGGCGTTAAGCGGGCCGGGAACGCCGTCGAAGGGAATACCGAGGGCGCGGGCGCGAACATGCTCTACAGGCGGCGGGGACGTTTGGGGCTCGCGAGCCCAGAGCAGAGGCAGGAAGCAGAGGGACAGCGCGACAAAGGCGACACGCGGCGGGCTGATACTCATGGTGAGGAAAACGTCGAACGTCCCACGTCCAACGTCCAATGGAAGAAAGGGGGTCGCGGAAGGCCAGGACGGCGGTTGACAAACCGCCGACCAAAAAAATCGGCGATTTCAAATCGCCGCTTCTTGTTTTCTATTTTCGCGCGGGATTGAAGCGGATTAGATTCGGTGCGTGAGCTATCAGGTTTTCGCGCGAAAATATCGGCCGCAGACGTTCGACGATCTTGT
>JBBRMO010000432.1:0-1898 GCA_038230815.1 Chthoniobacterales bacterium | reverse complement strand
TGCGGCGAGAGCTTGCGCATCGCCTCGAAGGAGCGCAATGCCGCTTCCAGCTCGTTTCGAATCGCGTTCGGATCTCCATTGGCTGCGCGCGCGATGGCGAGATAGCCATGCGAGAGCACGAGAGTGAAGGGCGCGTCCTCGGTCAGCTGATCCGGGAGCTCGCGCTCGCGCGCGTCCTTCTCCGCGCACTCGAGGCTTCGTTCGAAAGCGGCGAGCGCTTCTTTCGTCTCGCCGAGCGAGAGCTCATGAACGCCGAGCGCCCAGTATGCAAGCTGGAAGGGTCCGGCTCCTTTGCCAAGCTTTTCGCGGAATGCGATCGCGCGTTTGGCGAAGTCGCGGCCCCGCTCGAAGTGGGTCCGGTTGCGCGCAAAGCCATCGTTCCAGCATGCGGCAAGGTTGGAGGCCATATTGTAACAGACGATGTTTGCCTGGTCCGTGAACCAATCCGGATCCGGCCCGATCGCCGAGGCTGACGCAAGGGCATCATTGATCACGAAGTGCGCGAGCTCCACCAGGAGCTCAAGGTTCCTGCCCCGCCACTCGCGGAACATGAGCTCGCGGATGGTGAAACGCCCCAGGCTGACGCGGCTTTCCGGGTCCGTTTTCGCTCTCAAGAGCGAGATGATCTCCGAGCCATGGCCGGACTCGGCCAGGATCTTCAGCATCGGCCAGAAGGCTTCGTTGTCGGCAATAGGGTCCTGGGCCATCGCCGGGGCATGCTCTCCTTCTGGGGAGAGAAAATGAAGCGGATTCTCAGTTCTTGATGAAGAACTCGGCTGGGATCACCACGGAAGTCGCGGGCCGCCAAAGACTTCGGGGACCGGAGGCTCCACCCAGGAACCGCCGCGTGGAGCTCATCTTCAAAGCCGCCAGGGACCCGAGCCTCCTTCGCGAGATTCTGAGAGAGTTGGACTAGCTCGAAACTTGGCCGCCATCAGGCAGGCTGTGTATGCGGATCAAAGCGAGGAGATCATCGATGTCGATGGGCTTCCTGATGTAGGCGGCCGCGGTAGTCCGCGCCTGCTTCTCCAGAATATTTCCGTCCGCGGACATCACGATCACCGGGATGCGCGACCAGGTCGGATGCGCTTTCTGCCGGTCGCGAAACCCGAAGCCATCCATCACGGGCATCATGAGATCGAGAAGGATCAAGTGCGGTGCCGGGTTGCACTCGAGATAGTGCAATGCCTCAGCTCCATTCGGGGCCGATTCCACGGCGAAACCCTCGAAGGACAGCAGTTCGATCACGCTTTCTCGAATATCGGCATCGTCTTCGACGACCAAAATGGATGTCATGCTGCAGTTGACCCCCGGTCCTGGACGGGCGTTCGGCACGTCTGGAATCAGGCGTAAATCCACATAAAAAATCGCATACAGGCCCGCGATGAGCAAGGGGAAAGCTGATAGACTCTATTCGTGTACGCATTGTGGAAAAAAGGGACCGGCCTGCTTCCCTGCGTGACAGACGGTTTCGTGGCCGTACTGGTGGGTTTTTCGAGCTCGGCAGTGGTTGTATTTCAGGCGGCGAAGGCCGCTTCAGCGACCCCGGAGGAAATCAGCTCGTGGATTCTCGCGCTCTGCACGGGCATGGCCGCGACCGGAATCGCGCGCTCTCTTCGATACCGGAAACCCGTCATCCTCGCCTGATCCACACCGGGGGCAGCCCTCCTAGCCGTGAGCCTTGCGGATACTCGATGAACGAGGCCGTCGGCGCTTTCCTAATCTCGGGCCTCCTCGTCACGATTTTCGGCATCACGGGTTGGTTCGAGGCGCTGATGGAGCGCGTGCCGCTAGCAATTGCGTCCAGCATGCTCGCGGGCCTCCTGCTTCGGTTTGGGATCGATGCCTTCACCGCGATGAAAACCGAGCGTGTTCTGGTGGCCTCGATGTTCGGGTCC
>JBBRMO010000431.1:0-1901 GCA_038230815.1 Chthoniobacterales bacterium | reverse complement strand
GCGCTTCTTGTTGCGGGCGCGATTTATTGTGCGGTCCGCGGGTATCAGCATCGGAAATCCCGCAGGGCCTGGTTCGCCGGCTTTTGGGGTTGCGCCAGCCTCGCTACCCTGACCAAAGGACCCGAGGCCATTCTCTTGCTTGCTGCAATTGTGGTCATTCCGTCCCTTCTTTTTCGGGAAGCTCGGATCCGCTTCCGGCCCTTGTTACACTGGGCAAACCTCGCGCTTTTCTTCCTTATCGTAGCGCCCTGGTTTGTCTGGGCTCACCTTCACTGTCCAGCGTTGTTTTCGAGATTTTGGATCAAAGGCATCATCGGTTTTCCGCACCGCTCGGATTTCCTTTTTCATTTCGCCTGGGGATTTCCCGCGTTTCTGCTGGTCCTGCCCGGCCTGATCTTCGCGCCGCGAAAAATCTTCCGACCCGACGAATTTTCGTTTATTGACGCCCTGCCTCTGAGTTGGATCGCCAGCAGCCTCATCGCTGCCCTCCTCATCGGGGAACCTTATTCTTTTTCTTTGATGGCCGCGATGCCCGCTTTCGCGCTCTTCGCCGCCGGCGCCTGGAAACGGATCGCTCGACCGCTCCGCCTCGCCGGGATAATATTGACCCTCGCAATTGGCCTTGGTGGCGCCGGCATTCTGTATTTCAGACCCGCAATTGTCGCCACCCTCCTCGATCGACCTCTGAGCGACGGCGCCTGGTCTTCTCTGCGTATTCTCGCGCTGGTCGCGATTGGCTCCTTATGCCTGTGCGGTCTTGGCGCGATCGTCTTCCTGAAACAGCGCGCGGAAACCACCCTCGTCCTCGTTCTCGCGGCAATGGTGCCGATCGGCTTTTGCCTGGTCGAAGCCCGCTCGCTCTCCGCTCCGTTCTTCTCCCTCGCCGAGGCCGCCCAATACCTCAACCCGCGTCTCGGCGAAAGTGGCCAGGTCCTTTACGAAGGATCATTGTGGAGTGGCAACAGCCTGAGTTTCTATCTCGAAAAGAAATTTTTCCTCGTGAATCAGTCGCCGGATTTTTTCGAACAGGACGCCGCCTCGCGGAACAAATATCTCGACGAGAATTTCGTTCTCGAAGCGTGGGACCGGTCAGACCCCATCTACCTCATTATCGATGAGAGCCGCGTTTTGCATTGGCGGCAATTAATCACCAAACGTATCCACATTTACCACCAGGTCACCTCCTCCGGCTCACGCGTGGTCCTGAGCAATCAACTGTAAATCGGACACGCAGAAGCACGTCGCACCGGTCACTTCACGACCGCCCGCACGTCGTCGTTCAGTAACCGGCCCCAAAATGTGTTGAAAGGATGAACGGTGCTGACGCGCTCGTGCTCGCGCACGAGCGGACGATGCTCATTCGCCCACTGAAAAATCGAGCCCTCCAGATTGTGGACATTCGTGAACCCGGCCGCGCGCAGCCGGTCCGCCATTTCGCCAGACCGATAACCAACCGCGCAGTAGGTCACGATCGGAGTCTCTTTTGACAGGCCGGCACCGGCACTTTCGGCCGTGGCGTTCGGATCAACTCGGCGCGCGTCAGGCAGATGGCTGATATTCCATTCTTCCGGCGTTCTCACATCGAGAAGCACGGGCGCAGGTCGGCGTTTCATTGCGAGCCAGTCCGCCAGCTCGTTCGTAGAAATCCATTCGATCTTCGTGAACTTGTGTCGAAGCGATTTCTTGAGCAGAAACCAATCGACGCTCCTCAATCCCACTAAGGTCAGGGCCGCGACGATGAAGCCTGTTATCACCAGGCCGAGCCGGATATTAGGGAACCGCGCTCCTAGGGTTGGGTTGATAATTTCCATTTGCGAGGGCGCCGGATTTCCGATCTAGCTTTGCACGAATGTTGATCGCATCCTAATCGGTTCATGAACGTGCGCGGGCAACACTACCGG
>JBBRMO010000430.1:0-1922 GCA_038230815.1 Chthoniobacterales bacterium | reverse complement strand
GACCAGGCGAACAATTCCGGCATAGGTGCTTTCCAAGGCCCTATGCGTTGCAAGGAGATCGAAAGCATCTCCGGCGTTGGTCGATCCGCTCATGACCGCCTCGGCGGTCTTGCGCTGGACCGGGATCGATTCGCCGGTCAGGGCTGATTGGTCGAGAACCGCAAGACCGTTGGCCACGGTTCCATCGACGGGAATGATATCGCCTTGACGTATCAGCAGACGATCGCCAGGCTTGACCAATTCGACCGCGACCTCTTCCAATCGACCGTTACGATGTCGAGCCGTCGTCCGCGGCACTCGAGCCAGGAGGGCCGTCATCTCACGACGCGCGTGACGCTCGGCAAAGCCTTCAAGGTATTGGCCGCCCGCGTACATCAGCGCAACGACGGCGGCCGCGAGTTCCTCACCAAATATCAAGGCGGCGGTCATCGACAGCGCCGCGACGACGTCGAGCCCCACCTCGCCGCGACGAAGGCTGACAACGATGTCGATCAGGAGCGTCACCAGGATCGGAAGAGTAAAACCAGCCCAGACCCAGTTCACCCAATACCCTGGTCCCAACCACTGAAGAGCGAACCCAAGAGCAATCCCTGCCGCGGGAAAAACAATGAGAAACGGTCGAAGTGAAAAGCCGGATGACATCGATATCCTTATCAGACGAATTCCGAGGCAGGCAGAACAATAATCTCAGACGACTTTGCCGAAGACTGCGCCAATTACGGCCGTCAAACCCATCGCGAAGGCACCCCAAAAGGTCACTCGAATTGTCGGCTTCAGAATGCCGGCGCCGCCGGCCTTGGCGCCGATTGCTCCAAGAAAAGCCAAAAATACCAACGACCCTACGGAAACGACCAGGATCAAAACATTCGATGGCGATATGAGCACAAGCGCAAGCGGCGCTGCCGCTCCGACGGTAAATGTTGCGGCCGAGGCGAGTGCGGCTTGCACTGGCCGTGCGGTGCTGATTTCCGAAATGCCCAGTTCATCTTGCGCGTGCGCGCTCAATGCATCCTTACTCATCAGTTGCTTCGCAACTTCGCGAGCGAGGCCTGCATCCACGCCTCGAGTTACATAGACTTGCGCGAGTTCCTCCCGTTCGAATTCCGGATCGCTCGCGAGCTCGCGTTTTTCGCGTGCCAGATCAGCATGCTCGGTATCCGACTGCGAACTGACCGAGACATATTCGCCCGCGGCCATGGACATTGCGCCAGCCACCAAGCCAGCGACGCCCGTGAGCAAAACATCGCTTTGTGTAGCGGCGGCCGAAGCCACCCCAAGAATCAGACTTGCGGTCGAAATAATCCCGTCGTTGGCGCCCAGCACAGCAGCTCGGAGCCAACCGATCCGTTCGACAAGATGATTCTTCTTTATGGAGTCGGCTCATGGGATCGGTTTTCTACATTTGACCCGCCAGGGCCTTTTTGGCCAAGCATTGGGAGAAATAAGTTTTGGAACGAAGCGGTGGGTCATGACGAGGTTGAGTCTCCTTTACCCGCCCGAAGATGATGCGCATTTGTCCCCGTTCGTCATGATCCAGATCAAATCCGGCAGCTCGCACAAAAATAAGCCACAGGATGACCCCTGCCCCACCGGTTGGCGCTTCGAAAATTTCGACCTTCCGTGCCTGTCCTGAATAGGTCTAAGGCAGCCCCGCCAGGAGACGAGTCAATTTCTTCTTAAGATTTTTTCCGTGTCATGATACTCTGAAACTATTTACCACCGTCGCCTTTTCCCGCCGCGCAATATAGATCGCTGGGATCACCAGAACGGTCAATAGGGTGGAAGAAGCCAAACCAAACAGCAGAGAAATCGCCAACCCCTGAAAAGTAGAATCGAGCAGAATGGTCGCTGCGCCGATCATGGCGGAAAGCGCTGTCAGGCTTGAAGCGCACGGCGCCAGCCTCAAGCAGCGACCTCCCTTG
>JBBRMO010000429.1:0-1950 GCA_038230815.1 Chthoniobacterales bacterium | reverse complement strand
TTCTACTTCCAGGAAAGTCACATCGGGCGCCGCGGCATAGAGCGCTTCCTCGATCGAAAATTTCAGAGTCAGGATGGAAGAGGGACAGCCGTGACAATTTCCGGCCAGCCGGAGTTTGACGGCGCCATCGCGGGTGACGCCTAACAACTCGACGCTGCCGCCATGTTCGGCCAGGCGCGGGCCGACTTTCTCCAGAGCGTTCCGCACCCGCGATTCGAGATCGAGCGGATGAAGTCCATGGACGAGGAGCAGACTCGAAACCAATTCATCCCGGCCCAGTTCATCGATCATCACCTGACCGGACGGTCCGGTTTCGTAAATCATTTCCATCAACCGCTCGAGGCCCGCTCCTTGCAATTCGAGTAATGCTTCCACGAGCTCGCGGGCCTGAGTCCGCTGCGTTTCGTCGGAGATCGCATCGACGGCGTGAATCAACTCTTCGATCCGGGCGAGGCGTCCCTGGAATTCCCGCGTTTTCGTTTGTTCCCGCATTCGATAACCTGGCCTGCACCGCGCGACCTAAGAAGTTGTGTACAGCGCTTTGCTTCCGAGATCAATCAGACACTCGAATGACTTCCAAGGGTCGACCGGACTGCTCCGATTTAACTTCGAGGACAGAAAGCGGAGAAATTTGGGCCGGGGCCGGCCCCGCCGGTCAACGGTTCTCAGGAGTAGAACAGGCGGCGATCGCGATGCCGATGGCCACCTCCGCCGCGTAAACCGCCCGCGCGGCCGTGGGATGCGCGGCCAATTCCTCGGTCGCGGCGAGAGCGAGTTGGGGACCGAAATGCCAGAGACGGGAATGCCAGCGCGGTTTGATCAACCCCATGATTCCATCCCCAATTAGAAAGAGGGCGCCCACTTCAATAATCCGCCGAATCACCAAGTCATTTTTCACAATATCCCTTTTGTTATTTCCTCTTCTCCCGTTATGGGGCGAGCCAGCAAGATATCATTCGGCGCCCGGGCTCTCCGCAGATGCCTTTGATCGCGTTGAGACTTGAAAATCAAAATCTTTCCACGCTCGCCGAAACATTCCCATTACTGGAAGGCAGCGGTCCGAATTGAATGCAGGGACGAGCGATGGGAGAGGAAACTGCGCCTGAAGCGCAAAAATAGAACGGGTGGGTGGTGAGGACGGGAGGGGTACGGTCGAGCTCGTTTTTCATGAGAACATCCCGGGCCATCTGGAAGGAGACCCGGGCCTTCTCCTTATCGCCCTGAGCCTGGGCGACCATTCCCGCCATAAGCGCCGTCGACGGCGAGTCCAGGCCGCGCTCGCGCATACTAGCCAGATCTCCGGCCGCACGATCAGAGTCCCGGGCGAACAGGTCCAATCTCACCAGACTATAACTTCCACCGTCCTCACTCCGCCTTGAACTCGCTCCCTCTTAGCTCAAGATTTCCCAAAACTGCGGACAACGTCTCGAGGTAGAACAGCTGGTCGCGCGGGTTTGAGTGTTAGCTCCATTGCAGGTTTCGTGTGTTCCCTGATTCGTCATCTGCAATAATATTCACAGGCGGAGTGATCGAAGTCGTAGCGCGTTCGCGATGACAGACACCGAGCTCAAGCTCATCGCTGCACCTGCTATAATCGGGCTAAGCAAAATGCCGAAGAATGGATAGAGTGCGCCGGCTGCGATGGGAATGCCGAGTGCGTTGTAGACGAAGGCGAAGAAGAGGTTCTGACGGATGTTGCTCATCATCGCGCGGCTTAGAAGGATGGCGTTTTTGATCCCGCGCAGATCGCCTTTCACGAGCGTGACGCCGGCGCTTTCCATCGCGACATCGGTGCCGGTTCCCATCGCGATTCCCACATCGGCGGCAGCCAAGGCGGGTGCATCGTTGATGCCGTCGCCCGCCATTGCGACCACTTGTCCTTGCTGGCGCAATCGTTTCACATATTCGCTCTTGTCGGCAGGTTCCACACCGGCCTCCACGTGGTCGATG
>JBBRMO010000428.1:0-1955 GCA_038230815.1 Chthoniobacterales bacterium | reverse complement strand
GTCATCTTCGCGCGCTCAGCGACGGCCGGATCCGGGTCGCTGACGGCGAGTTGTTCCGCCAGCTGCTTCCGGTTGATTCCAGAAGTGGCCGAGACTTTTTCCAAAATTGCGTTGATCGAGGACGAAACGCCGGCCCGCTCGTGGCCAAAAACGCGCGCCCGAACCGGCGAAACAAAGAGCATCCCGCGCCGGTGCCGGAAAATATTTAACCCCGCCTGGCGCAATCCCCCGGCGAGTTCCTGCATCATTTTCGACGGCGAACGGGTTTCCTGCACCCAGGCGTTTTCGATTTCCCGGCCGAGGCGGCGATCGGGCACCTGGCGGCTCAGCACGCCACTGATCGTCATCTCGTTGGCTTCACGCAAAAGCGCCGGCAGATGGGTCTGCCGGAAATGGCGTTCAGCGTCGGCCGCGCTCGAGAACGAGACCGACGGCTCCGCACTTTTCGCGTGATAAGTGGTGACGCTGCGCGCCTGCTCCTTCCACTGCTCCACCACGGCCGGGTCGCTGACGATATCAATCTGCCGCTGGTAATCGGCGAAGCTCATTCGCCGGCTGAAACGCGCCTCGTAAAGATTGCGCAACTGCGGCTGGTAGGCGTGATGATTGGTGGGGCCGAGCAGCGTTCCGCTCAGCCGACAGCGTGCGACATTCGAAAAATTGCCTTTCAACGGTTCGCTTTGCGTCACTTCGACCGTATAAAAATCGTCTCGCACGTTGGCGAAAGCTGAGCTTTCCAGAATCCGCCGATCAGAGGCGACCGGTCCCTCTTCGCCGAGCCGGAAAAGCTGCCCTCCTTCCGGCATGGTCAGTCGAACGTCGTAGCGCTCGGGTTTTTCGAGGAACAATCGCGCCAGGGCGAAGACCGAATAAGCCACGGGCGCGGATTTGATCTGGGCAATGACGTTGTCGAAGGCCCGCTGGTGCGGCAAAAAACGAACATCCACCGCGAGGGGCTCGGCCGGAACTTCCGGGGTGCGTTCCCGCTGAGGCCCCCGATCGCGCCGCGCGTCCTGGGGGGACCGCGAACCGCCATCGCGATTCGGTCGGTCCTTGCGACGCTCGGGCTGCCGTGGACCCCGCCGGTCCCGATCACGATCCCGGTTCCGGGGGCGGTCGGAGCGACGACTACCCGAATCCGCCTCCTCGCCTTCAAAATCCGCATAGTCGTTGCCCCGCGCCGGCTCATTTGCCCATGCGGGCAACATTTTGAGGTCCAGCAAATCTTCGGTAGTGGTCGGCGACGGCATCCATTCCCATCTACCTCAAGCGCGAGGGAAGTAAACTGCCGGAACGGTTTGTCCGGCCTGAAATTAATTGACAAGGCGGCTAATTCATTTACTTGCGATGCTTGCTGGGAATGTTAAGAAGCTGCCCCTCACGTAACGCCAAAAGGAGAAATTTATGTCGGACAAACCAATCGAAGAGAAGGTGAAGGAAATTATTGTCGAGCAGCTCGGCGTTAACCCCGAACAGGTCACACCCACTGCATCATTCATCGAGGACCTCGGTGCGGATTCGCTCGACATTGTCGAACTGGTGATGGCGTTCGAGGAAGAATTTTCCGTAGAAGTCCCGGATGAAGATGCGGAGAAACTGCAGACCGTCGGCGACGTAGTGAAATACATCGAAGACAAGGCTTCGAAGCAATAACTTGCGCGGCAGGGATGCCGCGCGGCGGCGTCCGCGGTCAGCGCAACGCGTTGCCCCTCAGGGAAAAGACACGGCTCCGGCCGTGTTTTTTTGTTTTGGCAATGGCGGGCCCGGCATGCTTCCTCGGAGCGAAGACATGTCGGTCAGACCCCCGGTTTTGGTAGGGCGAGCGCCTCGCGCCGGAGGACGCGGACTACGAGCGAGACTCTGCCTAGCCGAATTGAACACGTTAAGAAGACGCGGCTCGACAGAGTCTCGCCCTACCAGGAAAGGCTCTCGCAGCGACCCGATCTCTTGTTGTT
>JBBRMO010000427.1:0-1963 GCA_038230815.1 Chthoniobacterales bacterium | reverse complement strand
GTCTTTGGCTCGGCAGGGGAATCTGGTGCCGGTGACGCGGAAGTTGCTGGCGGACCTGGAAACGCCGGTCTCGGCGTACTACAAAATCCGCGGACAAGGCGAATCCTTTTTGTTCGAATCGGTTGAGGGGGGGGAACATTTGGGGCGGTATTCCTTCGTGGGGTGCAATCCGCGCGCGATCGTGCGGCAAACCGGTGGAACGGTGGAATACATTCAGGATGGCAAGATTTTGGAGAAGGTAACCCTGGGAGAAGGGGGCGTCCGTGATGGCCTGGCGGTGGTGGAGCGGGTGCTGAAGAAGTACCGTCCGGTAAGCGCGCCCGACTTGCCACGGTTTACCGGCGGCGCCGTCGGCTTTATCGGGTACGAGTACATTCATGATGTCGAACCGGTGGTGCCGAGGCCGGCGCGGGATGATCTGGGCACGCCCACTCTTTATTTTTTGATCGCGGATGAATTGCTGATCTTTGATCGGGTCAATCAGACACTGACAGTGCTCGTCAACGCGATTGTCGATGACTTTCCTTCGCCAGAGGAGGCTTATGAAAACGCGGTGAACGAGATCGAGCGGCTGATTTCCCTGCTGGAGCAACCGACCGAGTATACGCCGATCACCGTGCCGAAAGAAGTGCCGCAGGTTTCATTCAGCTCGAACATCTCGAAGGAACAGTTTCTGGCCAACGTGCTCGAAGCGAAGAAATACATCGTCAGCGGCGACATCATTCAGGTGGTTGGCTCGCAGCGATTTTCCACGGAAGTGAACGCGTCGCCGCTGGATATTTATCGCGCGGCCCGGTCGATCAATCCGTCTCCTTACATGTTCCTGCTGGAGCTCGAGGGGTTTTCACTGGTAGGAGCCTCGCCAGAAATCCATGTGCGGTGCGAAGATCGAAACGTGGAGATTCGTCCGATCGCAGGGACGCGTCCGCGGGGCAAAACGACGGACGAAGATTTGCAGCATGAGAAGGAGCTGCTCGCCGATCCGAAAGAGCGAGCGGAGCATGTAATGCTGGTCGACCTCGCCCGGAATGATCTGGGCCGGGTCTGCGAATTCGGATCGGTGCAGGTCAAGGACCTGATGACGATCGAGCGGTACAGCCATGTGATGCACATCGTGTCCCAGGTGGAAGGACGCTTGCGGCAGGACCGGACCCCGTACGACCTGATTCGCGCCACTTTTCCAGCCGGAACACTGAGCGGCGCTCCGAAAATTCGAGCGATGCAGATCATCGCGGAATTGGAGCAAACGGCGCGCGGACCGTACGGCGGGTGTGTGGGATATTTTTCGTTTGGCGGGAACCTGGATTGCTGCATTACCATTCGCACGGCGCTGCTCAAGGGAGGCAAAGCGTACGTGCAAGCGGGCGGCGGATGGGTGAACGATTCGGTGCCTGAAATGGAATTCCAGGAGACGGTGAATAAATCGAAGGCGATGTTGAAGGCGATCGCGCTCGCCGAAAACTTCTCTAAGCGGCCAACCGCGTGAGCGTGAACGCGCTGGTTTCGCGCGAGGGGAAGGCAGGGCCAGTGTGGTCCAGAAAGCTCTCGCAGACGCCGAAGAATTCCTTCTCAGTGGCAACGCGCCGAATCAAATGGAGAAATTGCCCGCCGGGGTCGATCCCCACAGCGATGTAATTCATGTATTTCTTCATTTTTTGCACATGCGCATCGATGCGCAAATCCGGCGGCTTCACCGCTTCGTAAAGCTCACGGATATAGCTTAACAAATCTCGGGCGCTGGGCACGAACACGAGCCCTCCGCGAGTGGCCTGACGAATCTGGTCGAAGATCCAGGGGTTGCGAATGGCTCCCCGGCCGATCATCAAACCGCGGGCGCCGGTAATGTGCAATACGGAAGCGGCCGTTTCGGGTGAATCGACATTGCCATTGGCCAGAACAGGGCATGGGAGAACGGCTACCGCGCGAGCGATCTGCTCGTAATTAACGTTCGGCCCATACATTT
>JBBRMO010000426.1:0-1973 GCA_038230815.1 Chthoniobacterales bacterium | reverse complement strand
TGCCACTTGTCGTATCCCACTCCAACCAGGCGTGTGTCCTTTGATCAGCGGCGTGATGTTTGCCAATAACGAAGCGCACATGGGTGGCGCCATTCGCCCGCATCATAGCGTAGAGAAGGATAGCTTTGCCCTTGCAATCTGCGGCGAGATCGGAGTTGACCTGCGCGGGCGTTTTCCATTGGGGGGAATATTGGTAGGGGATTGCGCGCAGGTTCGCCAGCCATTGGTTTATCGCGACGAGAGAAGTCCGGCTCGCCAGGGTGCCAGCGGAAGAATTCAGGACCCACGAGATCCGTGTCATTTGGCGATCGTACGGAGTGGAGGTGACCGCCATGAAACTGGATTGGGCGAAGCAAAAGGTACCCCCCAGGCAGAGGCCGGCAGCCTGCAACAAAACAAATTTGGTTAGACGAAAAGGAGAAAGTTGTATCGGCCACATCGCGAGACATGCTCAAGCATCCACCGTGCCGACGAAAAATTCGTCCCCCCGCTTTTGACAGATTTCTGGACCCGTTTCCGGCCTCTCCCGCCGCCCCATGGAACCTTCGCCCCGCGAAACGGCTCCGGAAGAATGGTTTTGGCGCCGCCAAGAAATGATTAGCGCTGCGCGCTTTCCAGTGAACTGAAGAAAGCGGCGAAGACTTCGATGCCGTCCCACAGGTTTTGAAGCCGTAGGTTTTCGTTCGCGGCATGCTGGTTGTCGTCGTGGTTTGCGATCGGGAACGCTATGACGGGGACGTCGTTTCCATGTTGAAAAAGATCCATCGGAAGGCTGCCCCCCGCGGTGGGTAAGAGAACGGGTTCGTGGCCCGCGGCGGTCATGATGCGAGCGAGTTCGCGAGAAAAGGGGAGATCGAGAGAGGTGCGCGAGGCGGGATAGCCGGAGCCCCAGTCGACTTTCACAATTCTGGGTTTCGCGAGCCGGGTCGCCGTGTCGGGTGGCTCGCGGACGATGGTGTAGCCTTGCGTCTCAAGATGCCGTTCAACCAGCGGCTTTATCGATTCCGGCGTTTCGTCGGGAACAAGACGGAAATCGATCGAAGCGCGGGCTTCCGTCGGGATCGTGTTCGACGCCTCGGCGCCGACGTGACCTGACTCGATTCCGCGCAGGTTTAGTCCCGGCATCATCAGGAGTTCGTTAAGAGGTTTTCCGTTTCCTTCCGTGGAGCCGATTCCGAATTCGCGGCGCAGGTCCGCTTCGACGTCCGGAATTTTTGCAATCGCTTCCTTCTCGGGAGCGATCGGAGCGCGCACCTCGTCATAAAAACCTTTGATCAGGATGTGGCCCGTCTCGTCGCGCATCGAGTCGATCAAATGGGTAAGGCGGATGATGGGATTCGGGACCCAGTTTCCGTAGTGGCCATCGTGTAACCCTTTGACCGGTCCGTAAACGGTAAGGTCGAGACCGATCGTGCCGCGCGCGCCGAAGACGAGCTCCATCCGGCGGCTTTGATGGACCGGGCCATCGCAAAAGAGCCAGGCGTCGGCGCGCAGTTCGGTGTGAAAATTTTTGAGGTAATCCGCCAGATGCGGCGAACCGGCTTCTTCCTCGCCTTCGAAAACAAGACGGAGATTAACGGAGGGCTTCAGGCCCGCGGCGCGGATCGCGTCGAGTGCGGCGAGCATCGCCATGATAGGCGCCTTGTCATCGCCGGCTGAGCGCGCGAACATGCGCCATTCCGGGTCGATCGTTTTCGCGTTGCGCCAGTCGACATCGCTCCCGGCCTGCTCGCGCAGGACGGGCTTCCACGGTTCGCTTTTCCATTGGGACGCGTCCACCGGCTGGCCGTCGTAATGGGCGTAGAACGCGATCGTTCGTTTCGCATCGGGCACGGTAAGATCCGCGACGACGACCGGAGGCGCACCCTTCAACGTCAGGAGTTTCGCAACCAGTCCCCGTTTCTCGCACATCGCGCGGATGGCGTCGGCGTTGCGCTGAATATTCGGCGCATCGCTCGCGAGATTCGGGATGG
>JBBRMO010000425.1:0-1982 GCA_038230815.1 Chthoniobacterales bacterium | reverse complement strand
GTGCCTAGACCACTTCTTTTCCGGTGGGAACTTGATCGGCCGTTAGAAACGTCTTCACCAATTCGCCTTCGCCACAAACATTCATCCCGCGAAATCGTTTGAACCATTTCCCATTCGGCACTTCGGGCTGGGTATCGAGCCAATCCGCGAGTAACCCCAATTGGTCGGCGGAGATGTGACGTGATTGAATCCGATCAAGCAGGTGATCGAACAATGCGGGCGGAAGGTTTTGGCGCCGAATCTTAGCCATCACGGCGGCCGTAAAATCCGCGAGTGATGGTCTCTCGAATTCTGGAAGCCTCGACGGCATCGTCGGTCTTGACCATTTGCTCGGCCAGCCCTGACAATTCGCTGCCGGTCAAATGTCTTTCGGCGTCGAGTTGATAGGCGAAGCGAATTACGCCCAACTGCTCCTGGGGATCCAGGCGCTTAATTTCCTCGATAATCTGAATCGCCGTCACCGCTAATAATTTATTGGCGCCGGCTAGATTAGAAAGAGAAAATTAGGCGGGACGGAAACGATCTGTGGTCCCGGAACTCAGTGCGAGCCGACCGAGCCAACCGATGGGCCGATGTATTTGCCCCGCACGAGAATACTGTAGCCGGCCGAAATGATGCGGCGCACGGCTTCGCCGGTCTCAGGATCTTTACGCAACGGATCGTCGTGGACGCTCTGCTTCACCTGCAATTGCCGCAGCGGCTTCTTCGGGTCGGTCGTTTCGTAAATGTAAGTCGGCACGCCCGCAATATACGCAGGAAGCAGGCCGACGCCTGTTGTTTCGAGCAGCGAGCGTTGCGCTCGCGCGAATATCGTTAGGGATTGCCGGTTCCTGGGGTAGATTGGTCGGGTTAAATCACCTGGCCGAGTCAATCGACCGCCGGTGCAAGGCAACGCTTCTGAGAAAGGGCAAACATGGAACTCACACTTACACAAAACAGCGCGCTTTACTTCGCGCACAATCGAACCAACGAACGTCGCGTCGGGCTTTTTCAACGCCTCCGCGGCAAGACCAGAATCCAGCCAGTGGACGCTAACCGGCGGAACTTCGCCGACGCGCGCGTCTCACGGCGGAAGCTGGCAGTCGGAAATTAGAAATTGTAAGTTGGAGGTTGGCAGAGCGTTTCGAGGCGGAAGAGTCCGCTCGAATCACCATGTCGATCTCGCCGCGGGACGAGTCCGTCCGAATGGCGGACTTGCATCAGTAAATTACTGATGAAGCGACGCGACTCCGCGAATTCGGTGGGGTTATTGACAAGTGAAGGACAAATGTTCGATGCTTTCCATGTAATGAGTCTGGATTTAAACACCATCCTGAAAGATTGGCCGCACGAGCCGGGCGCGATCAAAGTGCGCAAGGTGGTCGGGCTCGATGGCCGCGAGAAACTCCAACTCCGCATCGATCTCGGGATTTTGCAGATGGAAATGATCGGCCGCCCCGATGGCCAGCGGCCAAATGGCGCCGAGTCTTTGCTCGCCTATCATCAGCTCCGCGCCGCGCATACCGAAGGCGGCGGCGACAGTTACGAGCTGAGCGCGGAACAATGCGCCGAGCTGCAACAGGAAGGCATCCAAT
This sequence comes from Chthoniobacterales bacterium, assembly GCA_038230815.1. Lineage (GTDB taxonomy): Bacteria > Verrucomicrobiota > Verrucomicrobiia > Chthoniobacterales > UBA10450 > AV80. The sequence continues at coordinate 408 of JBBRMO010000425.1, read as the reverse complement.
ATTATCATCGCTACTTGAGTCTCTTTCAGATCAACGACTACGCCGGCGTCGTCCGCGACACGCAGCGGAATCTCGATCTTTTCGATTTCGTCGTCAGCCACACCGACCGCGAAGAAGTGGCGTGGAGCCTGCAACAATTCCGGCCCTACGTGTTGATGATGAACACGCGCGCGAAAGCGTGGCTGGCGCTGGCCCAAGGCAAATTCGCCGACGCCATGGTCGAGATCGAGCGGGGGCGCGATGCGATTGTCGATTTTTTCCAGAAATCAAACTTTCCCGAACTGGCCTCGAAAAGTTCCGAAATCACCTTCCTGGAAGAATGGCTGGAAGAAGTGCGCGCGAAACGTCCGCTCTCGAAGCTCGAAGTGATGGAGCGCGAAATGGAAAGCGCGGTCGCGAAGGAGCTTT
>JBBRMO010000424.1:0-1997 GCA_038230815.1 Chthoniobacterales bacterium | reverse complement strand
TGGACGACCAAGGATCTTCTCCAGGAAAATTTGTCTTTCGAAGTGTCGCTGGCGCCGGCCGGCAAGGCGCCCACCCTGCAACAAACGGCGCGCAACTCAATCGTGCCGCAGGGCATCGAAGGGAAAGTGCGCTGGAAAGTCCGTCCACTTTGGCGGGCACCCGGACAAAAGGAAAAATTCGGCCAATGGAATGAGGAGCAAGCCTTCACTTATTACCCGAGCGCACTGAACCGGATCATCGCTACCCGAAACATTCACGTCGGGACCGCGGAGCCCGATGGTTTTTTTGTGCGGCAGGAAGGAGCGGAATTGACCGGCTACGAGATTGAGTTGTTGCGCGATCTGGGAGCGCGCATTCTCGCTGCGCACGGCGTCAACGCGAAGCCCACCATCACTTACACCAGGCGGATCTGGGGTGAGGAATTCTTTCGGCTCCTGGAGCGGGATGGTGCCGTCGACCTGATCGCGTCCGCTATTTCGATAACTGCGGAGCGCGAGAAGACCTACGCGCTTCTCTTCACCGATCCGACGCTTCAATATCCGCAGACGATGATCGCCAAGCCGGGAGTGAAACCATTTATCGACGGTAAACTGGTGCTCGGTCGCATTGGCGCGGCGGAGAAAACGACGAACGAGACTTTCGCCCGCAAACTTTTGGGCGAGGCCGCCGCCGAGCGATTCGTCCCCTACGGTGGCAGCGGCGCCTACGACCGGATGCTGGCCGATCTTGTCGCGGAACGGATTGATGGGGCGTTGCTCGACAAGCCCTACGCGCTGCAAAAGACCGCGGAACTGAAGCAATCGATCGGAGCGGAACTGGCGCTGACCGATATTACGCCGGAGGTCATTCCCAACATTCAGCTGGAAAAAATGGGTTTTGCCGTTCGCAAAACCGACCGCGCTCTTTTGCAGGAATTGAATAAGCAACTGGCGGCCACCGCCCCTGCCCGCGACGGCGTCCTGAGCAAGTCGATTCCGGGCTGGAATCAATAGGGACAATATCGGCGCTGTGGTCGCGGCGCTCTGTCGCCGCGATCCCCGGCGCGCCGACCGAAGCGGCCTCCGGCACTTGCCCTTGTCTCCGAACCGAACTAACAAAGCGCTGCGATGAAAATCATCGATCGCTACATCAGCCGGCAGCTCATTGTGAACCTGCTGTTCGCGATCGCCGTGCTCAGTTTCGTCCTCGTCCTGGGCAATATTTTCCGCAAACTTCTCCCCCTTCTTGTTAATCACGACCTGCCCGTCGAATATGTTGTCGGTTTCGTCGCCTACGTCCTCCCGTTCTCGCTTATCTTTACCATTCCGTGGGGATTGCTCACCGCCGTCCTCCTCGTTTTCGGACGTCTCTCGGCCGATAACGAACTGACGGCTCTCCGCTCCAACGGGGTCAGTATCGGGCGCATCTGCATCCCGCTCGTTTTCATCGCGCTGCTTTGCACCGCAGCCTCCATCTGGCTCAACGTGCAGGTCGCGCCCGCCGCGCAGGAGCAAATGCGCGCCACCGTCTTCAACCTCGCCACCCGCAACCCCATGGCGTTATTCGGGAGTGACCAGGTGATCGATCAATTTCCCGGCCGGAAAATCTACGTCGGCAAAAAGGAGGGGAACAAACTGGAGAACATCCTGGTCTTCGAGACAAACGAAGAATCGATGCCGATGAAAGTCACGCACGCACGCCTGGGCATGCTCGAGACCGACCTGGCGAACCACCGGATCCTGATGCATCTTTATAATGCGCGTTACCAGCAGCGCGATGAGGTCGACCCGTACGATCTTCGCCGGATGCGCGACGGCATTAACGTCGCCGAGGGAACCTTGCCGATCAGCCTGGAGGATCTTTACGATAAGGAAAAACGTCGCGCCAGCCGCTCGATGCTTTCGCTCGAGCAACTCCTCGAACAACTCAAGAACGACGACCCGAAGATGCGGAGTTCGAGTCGCACCGAGATCAACAAACGTTTCTCCTTTCCGATGGCCTGTCTCGTCTTCGCCCT
>JBBRMO010000423.1:0-2002 GCA_038230815.1 Chthoniobacterales bacterium | reverse complement strand
TTTTCCGAACGAGGGGATTTTCTGCGGGAGGACGAGGAACATTACGGAATCGAGCACGAGCACGAGCAGGAGCAGGAGGGGGCATGACCAAGCTCACCCTTCGTGATCTCGACGTCCGCGGGCAGCGCGCCCTCGTTCGCGTCGATTTCAACGTCCCCACGGAAGAACGCGATGGCCGGATCGTCATCACCGATGACACCCGGATCCAGGAAAGCCTGCCGACAATCAATTATCTTCGCGAGCAGGGCGCGAAGATCATCCTGATGGCGCACTTCGGCCGGCCCAAGGGAAAGCCGGTCGAAAAATATTCCCTCCGCCCGGTCGCCGATTTTCTCCACACGCTGCTCGATCACCCGGTCGCGTTCAGTCACGACACCATCGGGAAGATCCCGGAGGAAATTATCGCCCACATGAATGAAGGCGATGTGACGCTTCTGGAGAATGTTCGCTTTCATCCGGGCGAAGAAGCAAACGATCCGGCCTTCGCAGAGTCGCTCGCCCGGCTGGGCGATCTTTATGTGAACGATGCGTTCGGCGCAGCCCATCGCGCGCACGCCAGCACCGCCGGCATCACCCGGTTCGTGAAACAGGCGGCCATGGGGTTTCTGATGGAGAAGGAAATCCAATATTTGTCCCACGAGCTGGCCCGGCCGTCGAAGCCGTTTCTCGTCATTCTCGGTGGATCCAAGGTCTCGGATAAAATCGGCGTCATCAAAGCCCTCATGGAAAAGGCGGATACGATTTTGATCGGCGGCGCGATGGCGAATACATTCTGGAAAGCGCAGGGAGTTCCGATCGGAAGCAGTCGCGTGGAGGCGGATAAGATCGATCTGGCGCGTGAGATTCTCGATCTCGCCAGGGAAAAAGGCGTTCGGTTTCTCCTGCCGGTGGATGCCGTGGAAACGCAAAAAGTCGAAGCGGGCTCGCCCGGCCGAAACACCAGTCGCGTTTCGTTAGCGCATGGGATCACCGACGGCTGGCAGGCGGTCGATATAGGGCACGCGACGATCAGCCTGTACGAGGAGGAAATCGCCGGGGCGAAAACAATTTTGTGGAACGGGCCGGTGGGCGTTTTCGAGATCCCGGCATTTGCGACCGGAACGATCGCGATTGCGGAAGCGCTGGCCCGCTCGAAAGCGACGACGATTATAGGCGGCGGCGATTCGGTCACAGCGGTAAAGCAGGCCGGGCTGGCCGATAAAATGACATTTATCTCCACCGGCGGCGGCGCGTCGCTCGAACTCCTCGAAGGAAAAGAGTTGCCCGGCATCGCCGCGTTGAGTGGCCGAGGATGATGGTGGATCGAGCGCTCCGCCGCTCGATGACAAGATTGCCGGCTAAGCCGGGTTTTGTAACATCGCGCGCGGAGTGCACGATCCACCAATGAGTGTTCAGTTTCTAAAAAAGGTCGGCCATTTCGCGATCGCCCTCGTTGCGTTTTTCGCGACCAGCGCTCTGATCCATTCGTTCCTGCCGCCGATGATTCCAAAAGGCATCGCGGCCAAGCTAAAATACTTCACCGAACACAAAGACGAGTTCGACACCGTCATCGTTGGGACGAGTCGGCTCTATTATTCGGTGTCTCCGGAAATTTTTGACGCGGTCACGCGCGAGAACGGCCTGCCAACCCGGACGTTCAATTTCGGCATCGACGGAATGCATCCGCCCGAAAATTTCTACGTTCTCGAGCAAATCCTGAAAACGAAGCCACGAAATTTGAAGTGGGTGTTGCTCGAGCTCGGCGATATCCAGACGAAGTGGGATAACATCCTCGGGACCCAACGAGCAGTTTACTGGCACGACTGGCCGCGCACATCCCTGACGCTCAGGAAGGCGATCAATCCGCGCGGCAACGCGAACTGGTTCATCAAGCTGACGAGACTCTGGCTCGCGCGCCGCGATTTCGTTTCGAACCTCTCCTTGTTCGGAAAACAATTCGCCGAAGTCGGGCGCGCGGCGGATTTTCTGCCGGCCAGCCACCGCGAGCGTTTTGCGGATTCCG
>JBBRMO010000422.1:0-2009 GCA_038230815.1 Chthoniobacterales bacterium | reverse complement strand
TCTTTACCAACAACACGCTGGCCGATGTAGCTTCGCGGTGAACCTGTCCCATTTTCGAGGTCCAAGTTCCACCTCACTCCTGTAAGTTAGAAGGCCCGCGATATACGCGGGCTTTTCAGGAATCAGCGTTTCGGTGGGAAAGCTAGGTTTCTTCCAACTCGCGGGACTCGTTCTCGGCGCATGCGGCTTCAGCATTTCGCTCGGCTATCATCGGCTTTTCTCGCACATCGCCTTTCAGGCGAGCTGGCCCATTCGCTTGTTTGTGCTGATTTTCGGAGCCGGCTCGATCTCATTTGGTAGGGTTGAGGCAAACCACACGCTCCCACTTCGGGAAAGCGTTGACTGAAATAAAGGGGTGGGGCTATTTCAACCCCGTTCCACTTATTGAAATAGCAGCCGCGCTTCTTTCCCTGTGAAACCTAACGCCGCTGGAATCAGCGATGGTTGCGATGGCGGTAGAGATTTCGCGCGAGGGAAGGTTGGCGCCTCCAACTCCAGCGGCGAGGAAGCACGCAATCGCCTCTGAATCTCCCTAGTGAACTTTTCCAGGCCCCCAAAGCGCGCGCCCGGGTTTCGCGCCGGTGTGTTCGCCCGCTTTCAGAACCTCCACGCCGTTAACGAAGACGGCATTTACCCCGGTGGCGTACTGCCGCGGGTTTTCAAAGGTGGCGTGATCGGCAATTTTCTCCGGATCGAATACGACGACGTCGGCGAACATGCCTTCTTGTAAGAACCCGCGATGATCAAGTCCGAGATTTGTCGCGGGCAGCGCGCTGAGTCGCCGGATTGCATCGGGTAAGGTGAGCGCCTTTTCTTCGCGCACATATTTCCCGAGGACGCGCGCGAAATTTCCGTAGGCGCGGGGATGCGGATTCGATTTTAAGAAGACGCCTTCGGTCGCTTGCGAGGCTTCATCGGAGCCGAAAGAAATCCACGGACGGGCAATTTCCTTTTTCACGTTCTTTTCCGACATCAGGAAATACATCGTGCCAATCCGCGACTCGTCTTCGCTGATCAAATCCATGATTGTTTCGATCGGATCCTTGCCGCGCATCTTTGCCACTTCGGCCAGCGATTTGCCGGCGAGCGGTTTCAGTTTCTCCGATTTGAAATCGGAGAGGATGATGCGGTCGGGTGAACCCGCGGCTAGGTAGAGATTCTCCCACTTGTCGCTATCTACCTTGACCTCGGCGGCAATTTTTTTGCGCGTCTCCGGATCGCGCAGCCGTTTATAGAGTGCGGGATAACCGCCGTCTGCGGTCCAGGGCGGCAGAGATGCATCAAGTCCGGTACCGCCGGCGATGTAGGTGTACATATTGGCGCGAATGGGCTGACCTTCTTTTCGTGCCGTCTCGATGCGCGTGAGTAACGCATCCATCTTACCCCAGTTCTTCTGGCCGAGCGCTTTGATGTGATAAAGCTCAGCCGGGATTTTCGCCTCCCGCGAGATCCGCAGCAGCTCGTCGTAGGCCTCGAGCAATTGATTTCCCTCGCTCCGCATGTGCGAGATGTATTTGCCCTGGTATTTCGCGGCGACCTTGCAAAGCTCAATTAGCTCTTCCGTTTTGGCATAGAAGGCCGGCGGATAAATGAGCGATGAGCCGATGCCGAGCGCGCCGGCTTCCATTTCTCTGCGGACAAGCTCGCGCATCTCGTCGAGCTGCTCGGGTGTGGGCGGCTTGTCTTCGAAGCCGATGACGTTCTCGCGAATCGTGGTCGCGCCGATGTACGAGGCGACGTTGCAGGAGACGCCGCGCTTCTCCAAATACTGCAAATACTCTGCGAGCGTGTTCCACTCGATGTCGAATTTAATGTCGGTCTGCTCGCGCAACATGTGCTCGCGCACGCGATCGTTGACCGGGCCCATCGATTCGCCTTCACCGAAGATCTCGGTCGTGACGCCTTGCCGGATGTCGCTTTGCGAGCGGCCATCGGCGATGAGCGATACCACCGACCAGGAAAGCATGTTGATGAACCCCGGCGCGACGGCGAGTCCATGCGCGTCGACT
>JBBRMO010000421.1:0-2010 GCA_038230815.1 Chthoniobacterales bacterium | reverse complement strand
GGCTCGCCCTCGCCGTAAATTTCCTCGTCCTTCCTGTAGGAAAACTCGGTCGCGATCACGCCGGAACAGGTTGCGATGACGCTGAACTGATCGGTTGACGGGGCTATCGGGGCGTGGGGGGCTGCGAAAGCCTTGGCTGCCGGGGCAGTGATCGTCTGGGTATGCATGTCGCCATCTCCTCGATGCGGGATGGCTTGGTGTAACCGAGATACTTATTCGCCGATATTTCGGTCGATATCCTAGGGAAATCCCCTTACGGGGTTTTACGGAGGCGATCAGCCCGATGATTCAGGGCTGGACTGTTGTGTGGCCCGGATTGATGGCATCGCGGACGCATTCCACCAGGCTGTCTTCCAGATTCGGCTTCAGAAGGACCTGGCGCACCCCGGCCGAGCTTGCCTTGGCCAGGATGTTTTCGTCCGGATAACCCGTAATCAGGACGATCGGCGTAGAGACGTCGAAGCCACGCAGCCGGTGAGCGAGCTCCAAACCGTCGATTCCCGGCATTTTGTAATCCACGACAAGGCAATCCGCGCCGTGCCGGGTCGAAGACCCGAGCAGCGCGGACCCGCTGCGGAATGTGCGGACGTCGAATCCTTCCGTCTCCAACAAAAATCGCAACGACTTGAGGACGTCGTAATCATCGTCAACGACGTAAATCATCAATTTCCTGGACAAACGGCCGATTCCGATTTTTCCGGTGGAGCTGTTTTGAGCGTCGATCATCATCCGAAGATAGCCAGTTTTCGGCCGCTCGAATTGACTTGCCTCAATCCTCGACGATCCCGGCCCGGATCGCGAACCTGACCAATTCGGACAGGCTATTGGCCTGCATCTTGGTCATGACGTTGGCCCGATACACTTCAACCGTGCGTGGGCTGATATCGTAGTCCCTGGCAATGGCCTTGTTCGACTGCCCGGTCACGAGGCCCTGCATTACCTGGCGCTCGCGCTGGGTGAGAGAGGCCGCCCGCGCCGCCATATTGGCCGAAAGCGCCTCGCTTTTGGCGCCGCTGTCGTTTTGCGACAGCGCAGTCTCGATCATGCCGATCAGCCGATCATCCTCGAACGGCTTTTCAAGAAAATCCAGCGCGCCGAGCTTCATGGCCTCGACCGCGAGCGGCACATCGCCATGGCCGGTCATCACGATCACGGGAAGCTTGCGGGTGCCCGCATTCAGTTGACGCAACAATTCCATGCCGTCGATGCCCGGCATGCGAATATCCGTGACCACGCAACCCGCCTCTAGACCAGCGAGCTCGTCCAGAAAAATATGCGCGGAATCGAACAGACGAACGCTGAAGCCGGCCGAGCCCAGCAGAAAATCCAGCGAGTCGCGCATCGCCGGATCGTCGTCGATGACATAAACTTTAACGTTCGGCGGCATCGGTTACATCCTTGGCAGACGCAGCCGGCAGGGTGAATCGAAACGTCGCGCCGCCGGCTCGATTTGTCTCGGCCCACATCCGGCCGCCATGGGTTTCGATGATCGTCTTGCTGATCGAGAGGCCGACGCCCATGCCCGTTTCCTTGGTTGTAAAAAATGGCTGAAACAGGTTCGCATGGGCACCGTCGGCAAATCCATGCCCGGTATCGGACACCGCGATTTCGATCATGTCATCGTCGACCCTGGCGTTCGTGGCGATCAGCTCGCGATGGGTCGAACTGGCCATCGCCTCCAGCGCATTGCGGAACAGGTTGACCATGACTTGCTGAATCTGCACCCTGTCGGCAAGCACCAGGTCGTGTGCCGGGTCGAGATTGAAGCGCAGCAGGACCCCCTGTTCGCGAGCGCCCGAGAGACCGAGCGCGCCGGCCTCTTCGATCAGTTTCGAAACACGCTCGACGCGTTTCTCGAAAGCATCGCGCGCGACGAAACTGCGCAGTCGCCGGATGATGTCGCCGGCACGAATCGCCTGCTCAGCGGCGCGATCGAGCGCGGCCTCAATCTTTGGCGCGTTGACGTCGGTGCTGTCAGCCAGCAGACGGCGCGATCCCTTCATGTAATTG
>JBBRMO010000420.1:0-2030 GCA_038230815.1 Chthoniobacterales bacterium | reverse complement strand
TTGGCCGCGAGCGGACTCAAGATTTTCAAAGCGCTGCGGCATCCCGTGCCCGGGGCGATGTCCGAGGATTGGACCGGGGTGGCGATCGCCTTCGTCGTCGCAGCGATTGTCTCTTTTGTAGTCGTGAAGTGGATGCTCGGTTACATCCGCACCCACACCTTCACGGCATTTGGGTGGTATCGCATCGCGGCCGGGCTGGGTGTCTTATTGTTCCTGCGCTGAACATCCGGGCCCTTTTTTGCGTCCAAACCAACGTCCGGATCGGATTAATTAAAGGGAACGCCGCTGGGAATGCGGTGAGTTCTCGCGACTCTTACCTCTGATGAACCGCATTTTTTCACTCGCCGCCCTCCTCCTGACCACCCCCTTTATGGCCCTGGCAGACGACAAACCCGCCGCAAAGCCGGAAAAAATTGTCCGGACCAAGGAGGAGTGGAAGGCGCTCCTGCCCGCCCCCACCTATTCTGTGATGGTTGAGAGCGGCACGGAACGGGCAGGCACCAGCGAGCTCAACAAGGAGAAGCGCGACGGCAATTTCGTTTCGGCGGCGGCGCCTGAGCAGGTGCTCTTCCGCTCCGCCGACAAGTTTGATTCAGGCACCGGCTGGCCCAGTTTCACCCAGCCGGTCTCGCCGGATGCCGTCATCCTGCGTCAGGACCCGCATTACTCGTTCGGGGTCGTTATGGAAGTGCTGGACGCCCGGACAGGACTGCACCTCGGGCACGTCTTCAACGACGGCCCCGCCCCGACCGGGAAGCGGTATTGCATCAATGGCGTAGCCCTGAAATTCGTCCCAACGGCGAAATAGGTAGAAAGTCGGTTCGATTGGCAGGTTCCGGGTATTCGGGGTTCTCCGCCGGCGGGTCAGCTGGGTTCCGGGGGTCGATTTCGGGCCGATCAGCGATTTGTTTTACGCCGGGAAGGCCGATGGAATCAGGATTTTGCGCGCTTCTGGGCGTTCAGAGAGCCAACTCGGGGCTAGTTACCCCTGGTTCTGGCATGGAAAAAACTGCTTGCCAGCCCCCCCGAGGCTCGGTAAGGGATGCGCTTCTTCGGGCTCCTCAGTCCGAGAGCCCCTGCCTATGATGCGTCGATTCTCCCTGATTTTTTCTGTCCCGCTAGCGGCGCTGATTTTTGCGCTCATGGCATCGGGCGAGCCACGGTCCGCGTTTGTGAAGCTGGCGGACGGGTTCGGCTACCCGGTGGGCAAGGTGGGGACGGTCTGCACGGGAGAAGGCTACTATGTGGCCCGCGGCTTCCGGCCCAACGGCCACCTCGGCGAGGATTGGAACGGCAATCGGGGCGGCGATACAGATTTGGGCGATCCCGTTTACACCATCGGTAACGGCGCCGTCGTGTTCGCCAAGGATGTCCGGCTCGGTTGGGGCAACGTCGTTATCATCCGACACAATTTCCGGGACACCGACGGAGCGATTAAGACGATCGATTCACTTTATGGCCACCTTCAGGCGATCCTCGTGCGCGAGGGCCAGACCGTGAAGCGCGGCGACCAGATTGGGAAGATCGGGAACAACCGCGGTATGTACGACGCGCATCTGCACTTTGAGATTCATAAGAACCTCGGCATTGGCATCGATCGCGCCTCCTTTGCGCGCGATTACTCGAATTACTATTCGCCCCGTGAATTCATCACCTCGCACCAGGCTCTCAAGGGCGGCATGGGTGGTTATCCGATGGCGATGAACACGTTCACCGCCCGTCCCGACCGCCTGCTTTTCGCCCCGGTGGACGACGCGAAACTTTCTGCCGGCGAAGCGCGGGCCATGCGCGGCGGCTACTCGCGGAGCAAGAAAAAGGGCACGCACACGAAGAAGAAGCGATACACCCAGGTCGAACCCGGTGTGTTCGTGGGCTGATCGGCTTCCGGTCAGGGCGAGATCCGTCCGCCCGGCGTGAAAAATTGATTCGCGCCCGGCGTAAAGCCGCCTACAACTTGGCCGCATGATTTCCGTGTCCATCGAGGGACTGGTCAAGCGATTTGGCCAGACGACTGCCCTCAATGGCATCGA
>JBBRMO010000419.1:0-2031 GCA_038230815.1 Chthoniobacterales bacterium | reverse complement strand
GTAGTTGCGTTCGTAGAGTTCGTGCCGACCGCCGAATTCCGAACCGATTGCATCCCACAGAAGCTTGAGCAGCTTGATGCGGTCGATCGCGGCATAGCCGTTCGAGCCGCGCACGAAGCGGTCGAGATAGGGGCGGATGACGTCGCTCTCAAGGTCGGCCGAACTCGATGGCAAATAGATCAGGCCGCTCGCGACATGGCGCTCGATCAATTCCTTGATGCGCGGATAGGCCAGCGGCGCGAACACGCGATAGGCGAGCCCGTAGTTGAGGTTTGGCAGGTTATAGCCGTCGGTCCCCTGCCACGGGATCGGCGACTTCACCATCGCATCGGCCATTCCGTGAAAAAGGTTACGCCATGCGATCACTTCGCCGACCGCAGCCTGAACGCCACGGAAGTCCGTGGCGCCAGTTGCCTCGACAGCCATCGAGAACAGGCCGGCGATGAAATCGAGCTTAACGGCAAAGCGCGTCACGCCATGAAGCGTGAATCGCGGAATGAAACCCGAGGCTGGGAAGAATTGGTTGATTTTGTCGACGTCGCCATAGATGAAAACGTTCTCCCAGGGTACCAGCACCTTGTCGAAGACAAGAATGGAATCGTTTTCGTCGAAACGGCTCGAGAGTGGATAATCGAAAGGCGAGCCGGTCGCGGCGGCCGTGAATTCGTACGAGGAGCGGGCGATCAGCTTGACGCCTTTTGCATCCATCGGGGCGGTGAAGATCAATGCAAAGGACTTGTCCTTGATCGGAATGCCGTAGTGGGCGATGAAGTTGAAATGCGTCAGCGCCGACCCAGTCGCGACAACCTTCGCGCCGGATACGATGAGACCCGCGTCGGTTTCCTTCTCGACATGCATGAAGACATCACGCACCTCTTCAATCGCCCGGTCGCGGTCAACGGGTGGATTCACGATGGCGTGGTTCCAGAAGTCGAGCCGCTCCTGCGTCCGCGCATACCATTTCTTGGCGGTACCGGCGTACTCGCCGTAGAAGCCGGAATTGGCTCCGAGCGTTCCGAGAAAGGAAGCCTTGTAGTCAGGTGACCTGCCCATCCATCCGAACGATACCTTTTGCAATTCGGCAATCGCATCCCGGCCTTTGATGAGATCTTCGCTCGTTTTCGATCCGAGGAAAAACGGATGCGTCATTTGCCCCGACCCGGTATCGGTGAGGACGCCGATCTGGTCTTTCTTTTCGTGAAACCGATCGTACCACCTCGCCACCATACGCGCTGAGTTTCTGAAAGCAGGATGTTGCGTAACGTCCTTGACGCGCTCGCCATAGATGTAAATCTCGCGTCCGTCCCGAATGCTTTCAAGGAATTCCGAACCGGTATAGACACTGGTTGTCGACGCGGACGCGTCGCTCGCAGCTCGCACGGCCGTTGCTACTGTCATGGGCGTTCTCCTCCGCTGTGAAATCGGACGGACAAGCGTTGTTGCCGGACCGGTCCGAAGACCTTGGTCACGCTCTTTTCGGCGTGCGTTCAGGCGGAACTAAGCGCTTTGACGGATAGGTCGAAAGGTATCGTGCGATACCGTCCAAGGCATCGCTTCGCCTCTTTCCCAGGACTATAAACTGCAGCGTGCCGCCTGCCACGGAGCCGGCGGATGCAGACGCCGCAGCAGAAATGGTCTCGCGCCACTGCGGCAAGGGAGGCGACCATGGACAATCGTCCGAACGGCTTGGCCGTGGCGTTCCATCGCGAACGAGAGCTCAATCTCGCGGCGAGCGTCGTGACAATCGGCGCGTTTGACGGTGTCCACCGTGGCCACCAGGAATTGATCCGGCAAACGGTAACAACAGCGCGGAGGCTCGGTCTGCCTGCGGTGGTTTACACCTTCGATCCGCCGCCGAAGGTCTTCTTCGGACAGGCGGAGGCGCTGATTCCCTTGACAAAAAAGCTTGAACGCATTTCCGCATTCAGGCCGGACCACCTCATTGTTGCTCGTTTCGACGATGACTATGCTGGTCGCACTGCGGGCGACTTTATCGCCGAACTTGGCACCCTCGATCCTCGCCGAATTTTT
>JBBRMO010000418.1:0-2046 GCA_038230815.1 Chthoniobacterales bacterium | reverse complement strand
CGCAATCGCAAAAAGCGCGCTGGCAAATCCGACTCCGAGCAGCGGCGAAAGTAAACGGAACGCATCCTGAATTTCCGCCACATCCTGATGCCCCGACCAGTGAAAAGCCGAGGCCGCGAGGACGAGGATCGCGCCATTAATGAGGAGCGCGAACATGAGCGCGCCGCTCGAGTCGATCGTGCCGAAGAAAATCGCCTCGCGCTTTCCGGCCGGGGTTTGGGCAAATTTCCTCGTCTGCACGATCGAGGAATGGAGATAAAGATTATGAGGCATGACGGTCGCGCCCAGAATTCCGATGCTGACGTAAAGCATTTCGGAGTTTTTGAGCATCTCCACGCGCGGCACAAACCCGGAAATAATCCCGGCCAAACTTGGTTTCGCGAGCAAAAGTTCAACCGCGAAACAGCCGGCGATCGTCAGGATCAGCATCACGACCAAAGCTTCCACGTAGCGAAATCCGCGGTGTTGCAGATAGAGGACGGCGAGCACGTCCAGCGCAGTGATCACGCAGCCCCAGACAAGTGGTATCCCAAACAGAAGTTCCAATCCTATGGCCGAGCCCACCACCTCCGCCAGATCGCAAGCGGCAATCGCCAGTTCGCACAAGATCCAGAGGAACCAGACTACCGGTGTGGAATAATGGTCACGGCAGGCTTGGGCGAGGTCTCGACCCGTCACGATCCCAAGCTTAATGCAGAGGTGCTGCAGCAGAATCGCCATCAGGTTCGAGACCATGATGACAAACAAAAGGGTGTAGCCGAATTTCGCACCGCCGGAGAGATCGGTTGCCCAGTTTCCCGGGTCCATGTAACCGACAGCGACGAGAAAACCGGGCCCCGCGTAGGCCCACATCTTTTTCCATACGGAAGCGTCCCGCGGAACCGCGATGGAGCGATGGACCTCGGGCAGGCTCGCCGTCTCGGCGGCGCGCCGCCAACCGTCCGCGCCCGGGGTTCCGTCAAACGCCACGATGGCTTTCGTCACGAAAAGTTTTGGGGGGAAACCAAGAGCGCATCCGCTGATCCTGAGACTGGGGGGGAGACCCGCGGAGCGAACATCGATGGCTTTGTGATGGTAGCTTCGACTTTAACATGTAGCTCATGCTACAACTTCGAGCTGGACTGTCAACTGCTTCCTCGTATCCTGTTCCCGATGGCCCGGTCACAATCCAAATCCGCCCCTGCGCAAGATTCTCGGATTCCAGACCAGGCGCGCTCCGCGGAATTACAGGCGTCGGCCCTTCGCCGAACGCGGCACGAACATTCCATGGAGACGGCGCAGGACTATGTCGAGGCGATCGCCGACCTGGGGGCGCTTCATGGCGAAGCGCGCGCGGTCGACCTGGCCCGCCGCCTCGGCGTTTCGCACGTGACGGTGGTTCGCACGGTCGCGCGGTTGAAGCGTGAAGGTTACCTTTCGACGCGTCCGTACCGGGCGATATTCCTAACGGATAAAGGCTCGGAGTTGGCCGCGGAATCGCGGCGGCGGCACGAAATCGTCGAGGCTTTCTTGCGCGCGCTGGGAGTTCCCTCAGTGATCGCGCAGACGGACGCGGAAGGGATCGAACATCACGTTAGCCCCGAAACCCTCGCAGCGTTCGAACGTTTTACGCGCGGGCGGAAGAGCCCGCCAAAATGAAACCAATCCTCCTCTGCCGCAAGTAGGCCGACCTTCACTTTTTGCTGCGCTTTTTAGAAGCCGCTTGCCGCCTCAAGCAAAACCGATAGAGTCACCGCCGTGCCCGAAGAGAAGGAAAACACGCAGGTTCCTCGCTCCTTATCAATGAGCGCCGGGACGCCCGAGAAATTGGTGGAGACCAGCCTGCACAAGCGCGATTCGGTCGTGATCGGCCGCGGGCACGAATGCGACGTGGTGGTGCATGACCTCAAAGCCTCCCGCCAGCATTGCAAACTAACCCGTGAGCCAGATGGTTTTCGCCTCGAAGATCTCGCTTCCCGTAACGGTACTCTGGTGAATGGAACGCCGATCAAAGATCCGGTGCTGCTGAAGGCGAGCCAGACCTTTCAGATTGGCGACACGATGTTT
>JBBRMO010000417.1:0-2050 GCA_038230815.1 Chthoniobacterales bacterium | reverse complement strand
TCGGGGTTTTCAAAACAACGTACCACCTGGACGATCGCGTTCACTTCGCGGATGTGGCTGAGGAACTGGTTGCCTAGTCCTTCCCCGGCGCTCGCACCCTTTACCAGGCCGGCAATATCAACGAACTCGATCGCGGCCGCGATGATTTTTTGCGAATGCGAAAGCTTCGAGAGCGTCTCCAGCCGCGGATCGGGAACGGTAACGATACCGAGATTTGGGTCGATCGTGCAAAACGGATAATTGGCTGCCTGCGCTTTTCGCGTGCGGGTGACGGCGTTGAACAGCGTGGATTTGCCCACGTTCGGCAGCCCGACGATTCCAGCGCTCAACATAGGCGCGGACGGTAAGGCCAGATGGTTTCGCCCGCAAAGAAGGAGATTTCGGATGTAACGCCGGGGAGGCAGCCGAAAAGCAATGACCCGGAAAAGTTCGTTGGCATTGCCCCGGCTCGAAGTGAATAGAGGGCGGTTCGGCGGGCCGTAGCACAGCTTGGTAGTGCGGTCGCCGCGGCGACAGGTCGAGCAACGCTGGGTTGGCGCTCGCCAATTCCCGGCAGATGGTCAATAGTGCGCATCTAATCGGGCCGTAGCACAGCTTGGTAGTGCGCTTGAATGGGGTTCAAGAGGTCCCGGGTTCGAATCCCGGCGGCCCGATCTTCATAATCGACTGCGCTAAAGTTCATGTTCCACGTCTATGTCCTGTGGAGCACGAAGACCGGACGCCGATATGTTGGATCGCGTTCGACGACACAATGCCGGTCATTCAGGGGCGACGCGCCATGGCGTTCGATGGGTGCTGTGCCACAGCGAGAGTTTTTCAAATCGCGGATGCCGTGAGACAGGAACTGCATTCCAAAACAGGGCGAGGTCGCGATGAACTTGACCGTTTGGATTTGTAGTGCGGTCGCCGCGGCGACAGGTCCCGGGTTCGAATCCCGGCGGCCCGAAAATTTCGCAAGGAAGCGCCTTTCTCCCCCTCCGCGCCGGATGACAAAGGGTGATCCACGACGCATGAGGTGTTAGCGTCCCCCATGAAATATCGTCGACTGGGGAAATCGGGTTTGCAGGTGAGCGAGCTTTCCTTTGGCGCCTGGGTCACCTTTGCGCAGCAGATCACCGAAAAGACAGCGGAGAAATTGATGACGATCGCCTACGACGCCGGCGTCAATTTTTTCGACAACGCCGAGGCCTACGCGGACGGCAAGGCCGAGATGGTCATGGGTCGGATTTTGAAACGAAGAGGCTGGGGGAGGGACACCTTTCTCGTTTCAAGCAAAGCGTTCTGGGGCGGCGATCTTCCGAACCAGGAAGGGCTCAGCCGCAAGCACGTGATCGAAGCGTGCCACGCCGCGCTGCGCCGGTTGCGCGTGGACTATCTCGATCTCTATTTTTGTCATCGGCCGGATCCGAACACGCCGATCGCGGAAACCGTTCGGGCCATGAGCGACCTCATCGCGCAGGGCAAGGTGCTCTATTGGGGAACATCCGAGTGGAGCGCGGCAGAGATCAGTGAAGCGCATCGGGTCGCGCGCGAGCTGCTGCTTGTCCCGCCCACGATGGAGCAGCCGCAGTACAACATGTTTCACCGCGAGCGGGTCGAAAAAGAATTTGCTCCGCTCTACGAAACGGTTGGTCTGGGCCTGACGACCTGGTCGCCGCTCGCTTCTGGTCTGTTGACGGGGAAATACAACGACGGCGACCCCGGTGGGACGCGGATATCGCTGAAGAATTACGAATGGTTGCGGGAGCAGTTTGAGACGGCCGAAGCGCGGAAACGGCTTGGCAAAGTAAAGAAGCTGGCGGCTGTCGCCAGCGATCTTGGGACGACCTTGCCGCAGTTGGGGCTCGCGTGGTGTTTGAAAAATCCGCGTGTCAGTTCGGTCATCACCGGTGCGTCCAAGCCGAAGCAGGTGAAAGAGAATATGAAGGCTGGCGAACTGACGGATCGGCTCACTGACAAAGTGATGGCGCGGATCGAAGCGATTCTGTAGGTGGATCGCGTCCGGTCTCTGCCAGATCGCGCGATGTTCACAGGTGGATCGAGCGCTCCG
>JBBRMO010000416.1:0-2067 GCA_038230815.1 Chthoniobacterales bacterium | reverse complement strand
TTTCAATCTCACCGAACTGTTGCACGAGCTGGAAGAGGAAATGCAAACCGCGTCCGCGAATTTGGAATTCGAGCGGGCGGCGCTCTTGCGCGACCAGATCATGGAGGTAAAAAGCGGGACCGGCCTGACGAAAATCGAGCCGAAAAGGAGGCCGGTGAAGTACTCGCGGGGAGGGGCCCAAAGGCGACGCTCGCGGGTGTGACCGGTAGGGATGGCGCTACGCTTACGAGTTTAGGTGGCAGGGACCGTCGCGCTGCGGCGTCGACCGTTGGCTAGCCGCGCTTGGATTATGTATTCGCGGACGGCGCAGCGCGCCATCCCTTCCAGGTGCTCGCGTCTCCAACAGGATTAGCTCATTTGTGCGGGATGCGATTCCCCTTCGCCCTGCTCCTGCTGACGTTTCCCTTCGCCTCAGCGACTGTCGCGCAACCGGCCGCGCCTGGACTGAATGCCTTGCCTGAAGTCGAATTTTCCCGCCTGAGCCAGCGCGATCCCAATCCGCTCGGTTAGAAGGCTCTCGCGATTCGTCTCGAGCAATGGAGCATGGCGAAACCGGGCATTTCATCTTCCACTTCGTCGACAGTTTTCAGCGGGAATGTCCTCGGACACGAAATTGCGCATCTCGTCATTCCGAGGACGCGACGCAGGAGTTCGGAACTTCTTTGCAACAGCCCGGTGGCGGCTAAAATTGCCGGCACCAATGCCGAAGACCAGGGCCAGGACAGCGCAATCCGAATCCAACCTCCACGCGGTGGTCGGTTCGGATGAGAGCGAAGTGAAGCGATTCGCGGCGGAGCTCGCTGCGCAATTGACTCCGCCGGACGCGGGCGAATTCGGCGTGGAAGTGATCGATGCCTGTGCGGATAACGTCGATCAAGCGGTCGCGAAAATCCGGTCCGCGATTCAGGCGTTGCAGACTCTCCCGTTTTTTGGCAGCGGAAAACTGGTCTGGCTGAAGAACGCGAATTTCCTGGGCGATAGCGTGATTGGCCGCTCGGCCACGGTGCAGGGTGCTCTCGAGGAACTGGCGGAAGTATTCGAAGCGGGTTTGGGGCAGGACGTGGTCTTCCTGATCAGCGCGACCGAGACGGACAAAAGGCGCTCGTTCTACAAGAGCCTCACCAAATGCGCCGAGGTGCAGGTAGTCGACCGGCTCGACTCCTCGCGCGCTGGTTGGGAAGAGGAAGCGACGGAGATTGTGCGACGCCGGGCCACGGCGAGAAAATTGCAGTTTGATGAAGAGGCCCTCGATCTTTTTGTGCTGTTGACGGGTGGCGACACGCGGCAAATCGAGAATGAACTGGAAAAAATCGATCTCTATCTCGGTGCGGACCGTCGGGTCGAAGTGGGGCAAGTGCGTGACCTCGTGCCGCTTTCGCGGGCCGGCGTGATTTTCGAATTGGGAAATGCGCTGGCCGCCTGCGACCTCGAACGCGCCTTGACGATGGTGAAGGGCCTGCTCGACCAGGGTGAAACGGCCATCGGCATTCTGCTCGTCGCGATCCTGCCCACGATCCGGAATTTGCTGCTCGCCAAAGATCTGATGGAACGGAATCGAATTCCGCGCCAAAATTCCCCTTTCAGTTTTATCTCGGCCTTGAACCGTGCCCGTCGCGCTAGCGCATGATCTGATTGAGGCCGCCCGGGGTGGTGTACTTCTCTATATTCTCATACTCCTTCGGCGCCGCGTCGTTGACCAGCACCGTGTAGCCGTGAGTGCCGGCCGGGCCGCTGAAGGTCGCATGCTTGTCGGGGATATTCCAGAAGTGCGAATACTGCGCGCCGCTGGAATTCTGCGGACCAACGTGCGGAATGTTGATCACGATCGGCTGTAGCAGCGCGATCTTCCAGAGCCGCATATCCTTGTCGTACAGATCTTCCCAGAGCGCCCCGTAGAATTGCTTATCCAGATACATGATCCGCTTGCCGTAGCAGTAGCCCGCGGCCTCGGCCGGAATCTTGCGGATGTCGAGCACGTAGGTCTCGCGCGGCTCCCACTTGCCCCATGACGGTTTCGGCCATCCGAGCGGCATGTCATAGTCCGCCGGCAGGCGAGCACCCGCGGTG
>JBBRMO010000415.1:0-2096 GCA_038230815.1 Chthoniobacterales bacterium | reverse complement strand
GAAAGGCTCGGCGGCGGAAGATTTTCGCCGGTCGCGAAAAAATGTTTCACCTGGCCGAAAATCCACGGCGCGCTCATCGCCGCGCGGCCGATCATGGTGCCGGCGATGCCGGTTTCAGCGCGGCGCCGGATCACGTCCGCTCCACTGGTCAGGTCACCATTGCCGATCACGGGGATTGAAACCGCCGCGACCACCTCCCCGATAACCTCCCAATCAGCTTCGCCGGAATATCCCTGCGCCCGGGTGCGGCCATGGACGGCAAGGGCGGAGATGCCAGTCTCCTCTAGAATCCGGGCTACGTGCGGCGCGTTGATCGATTCCGCGTCCCACCCGATGCGGATCTTCGCGGTAACAGGAACAGGCGCGACGCCCCGCACCACCGCTTCCGCGACCGCCGTGAGCGTTGGGCAATCCTTGAGCAGGGCCGAGCCGCCGTTTTTCGCGACCACCTTGTTGACGGGACAACCAAAGTTCAGGTCGATGAAATCGGGTTGCACCCAGTCGACGACCTGTTTGGCCGCTTCCGCCATGTGTTCCGCGTTGCCACCAAAAAGCTGGACGCCGATCGGCCGCTCGCATTCGTCGAAATCCAGATATTCCCGGGTCCGTTCGTTCCTTCGAAAAACCCCTTCCGCTGAGACGAACTCCGTCACGAGCACGTCCGCGCCGCGTTCCTTGCAAAACTGCCGGAAAATCGTGTCTGACACTCCCGCCATCGGCGCGAGATAAAGCGGGAAGTTTGGCGGCGAAAACCAGGGGAGGAATGAATTCACGGGGCGGCGCTTTTGAGAAGTTGGGAGACCTCGTGCTGCACGTGTTCGATTTCAGCGAGGCGCAGCCGGGCTTCCGGAACAATAAAAACATCGCCGTTTTTCGCGTGCTCGTAAACCAGCACCGGAGGGCCTTCGGCCGCTTCGGTTTTCACTGGTTTCAGGATGCGTTTTCGCTCGAGCATGACCGCCAGGACATAACACGCGTTCGCGTTCGCCGGATCGTTTTCGGCCAGGAGGCGCCGGAGCAGCTCTTCCGCGGTCTCTTTGCCCAGCGCTTCAGGCGGCGTTTGGGGAGGTGGTTCGTAACGCGTTTTCCAGAAAGAAAACGGGCGGATGTTTTCGTTGCGTTGCGTCCAGGCTTCTTCGCTCAGGTCTTCGCGACGAAAACCCTCCCCCTCTCGAAAAAGCAGGGTGTAGAATTGTTCGCCGGGCTGAAAGGGGCGTTGCGTCCTCGCGCACGCGTCCGCCCGATGCTTGATCGGCCATTCGTTTGCCAGAGAAGGATTCATCGCGCGGTCACGGTTGCCGTCCGAAAGAAACTGAGCCGGGGCGGCTCCCGGTTGGTGGCTCGGAAATAAAGGAGGACCAGGCCGATGATGCCGAAGATTATGTTTGGCGTCCAGGCCGCGGCCCAGTTTGGAATCCGGCCTCCCTCGCCCAGGGCCAGGAAAAGATGCGTGATGAAATTCATCGCGAAGACAATCAGGATCGCGGCCGCGACGCTGGAAAGAATGCCGCGGCGCGAATAACCAATCCCGAGCGATCCCGCGATCAGAGCTACCACGGCGCAGGTCCAGGGTAGCGCGATCCGGTATTCGAGCTGGGTCGAAAAAGGCGCCAGAAGCGCTGCCGGGAAATCTGAGTTAAACTGCAGATAGTCGCGCAGCTCTGGCACACTGAGATGTTCCGCCCGGAGATTGGCGCTGCTCAACCGAAAGGGCGTTTCGCTCCAGTCGGTGATCATAAGGGATTCAACATAAGGAACCGCGTCGATGATATTCCCGGCTTCATCGTAGTGAATGATTTTCGCCTGCCGGAATTCCCACGCATGTGTTTCCGGATGATAGATGGCGCGAGTGACGATGTAATTCGTGATGATGTTGTCGTTCGCGTCCTGTTGCACCACATGAACGGTGTTGAATACATTCTCGCCGGGAAAGAATTGCTGGATAAACCAGGTCCGGTTGTCGGTCCGGTTCCGAAAAATCTGGGCGGTCAGGCCGAGCTGCTGGCGGCGTGATTGCGGGTCCTCGAGGAGCCGTTTGCGCGCGTACTCGCCGTGGGGCGCCAGCGAATAATTCAGCGCCGTGCTCGCCGCGGTGG
>JBBRMO010000414.1:0-2110 GCA_038230815.1 Chthoniobacterales bacterium | reverse complement strand
TCTTGAAGATATCCGGACGGATCGAGAACGTCAGTCCCGATTTACGGGTTCGAGGCGATTCAAATCCGCGTGCGCCACGTTGAACCCGGCTTCCGTCGACCTTCGACTTTCGACGACCGATTCTCCGTTCCTTCTTGCGTTCGCGCCCAGGTCCCGCTCAGTTTTGCGGCTGCCGATGTTGCGAACATTCCTTTCCCTTCTGATCGTGGGCACGTTGCTTTCGGGCTGCACGTCCGAGCAGGATATTTTTACCGCGGCCGCGAAGCAGCCGACAGCGAAGCTGACGCCGGCCCAAGGGAACTATTTTGTTTCGGCCGTGCTCAACACCCCCGCTTCGAAACTCGAGGCCGATCTGCCCAAGAAGCTCTCGTCTCTCGGAGTCTTCTCGCTTTCCTTCAACATGTACGAACTGGCCAACGCGGCGTACGAACTAGTGCTGGAAAACCCCAGCGACATGAGCCGGTGGAAGGTCGTGGCAAAGCTCGATAGCTTTGATACCGGCGTCTTTGCCCCCGGCTATCAGGCGGCGCGGGCCGAGGCGCTGCGCCGGAATCCGAATCTCTTCAACAATTGCCCAAGCTTTCCGCAGTGGTCCGCGCAGTATCATCAGGAACTGCGAAGCTCAGGTTAACGCGAAGTCGTTGCCGTTCCCGCCGCGGGCATGATCAAGCGTCCCCTCGGAGTCACCGCCCTCAGCCTGTTTTTTCTGGCGGGCGCTGCGATCACCGCAACTGCGGCGCTTGCCTTGCTCAATCCAGGCAGTCCGCTGGAGCCCATCTGGAAGCTCAACCCCCACGTTCATGAGGGGTTCCTCGCGTTCGGAGGTTGGGCGATCGCGTTGCTGGCCATCGTCTCACCGGCCTGCCTGTGCGCGGGCATCGGCTTTTGGCACGGCCACCGATGGGGCTACCGGCTTGGCGTCGGCTTGCTCATCGTCAATCTCATCAGCGACGTCGTGAATTTCGTCACCGGCGTCGAGCCCAGGGCGGCCATCGGTGTGCCCATCGTTGCCGTCCTGCTCGTTTACCTTTTCAGCGCCGAGGTGGGTCGCTTTTTTGCACGCCCGAAGACGCTTTAGCCCGGCCCGCGATCGACCGGGGCAACCCCAACCGTTCCGGCGTCGGATTGAAAAACCTCTTCCAGCGGTTTCTGAAAAGCGTGCGCGATCCGAAACGCGAGCTCCAGCGACGGCGAATATTTCGCGCCCTCGATGGCCACAATCGTTTGACGCGTCACGCCCGCGTGTTCGGCAAGCGCTTGCTGCGTCATCTCACCGGACTCAAACCGAAGTCTCCGGATGTGGTTGCGGATTCGAAGCGCTTCCATGGTCAAACTCCGCGCCGGTAGCAAACCACCAGGGTGAGATATTTGGTCGCTTCCGCCGCGATGAAACAGAGCAGCAAAAGCTGACCCATGAAAAGCGGCGTCGAAAGTTTGCTCGCACTCACCAACGCCGGAGGGGGCACAAAGACGACCGTCCAAGCAAGACCAATGAGAACGAGATACGCGTTGCGGTAGGCCTTCGCTTCCACGGCGACATCGCGTTCGTCCTTTGGCTCCTGCTTCGTCCGGATCGCAATCCAGCTCTGCGCCACGATGTTGATGACGATCTGACAAATCATCGCACCAACGAACGCCACGACGTACACCGCGACGGTGTTCTCCTCCTTGGCGAATAATTTGAAGACGTAACCGAAGTAGGGAACGAAGACGGCAACGGTCGAAACCAAACAAATCCAGGCGCTTTTTTCACGAAATGACATGGGAATTTCATTGAGGGTTGAATCGAGAGAGGTGGTCGGCATGGGGGAATATGTATCTATAACCCGACATGATGTCAAATAAACTATACATTTTGATTTTGAGCGGTCGATTTGCTGTTTCGACGTCCATTCCTGGCCGGGAGGGCGAAGTCTCTGAGGATCGCAGAACGAACGCGTGGCCAGATTTGATCACCTTGCGCCGCATGCGCTCGTTCCGAGCGGCTCTCTTTTCGCTTGCGCAATTTCGGCGGGGAGTTTGCCTAGTTCCTGCTTGCGTTGGAGTGACCGTGAAAGTTTTTAAAGTATTTGCCGCGAGTCTCCCATTGTCTGCTTCTGCCCTGGGAGGG
>JBBRMO010000413.1:0-2113 GCA_038230815.1 Chthoniobacterales bacterium | reverse complement strand
TAGCCCGGTTATAAAGATCGTAAGCAGCGAGATTGTTGGTCGGCGGTTTTTCGATCGCGGCCTTCTCACTGGGTGAAATCCTGGCGCGGAGCTGTTCCACGATCGCCTTCGCAATTTCACTTTGGATCGCGAAGACATCGTCGAGCGGGCGATCGTAATGCTCCGCCCAAAGTTGCGAGTCGGCCCGGGCGTCGATGAGCTGGACGGTGACGCGGACGCGATTCGACGCGCGTTGAACGCTCCCTTCCAGAATATGGTCCACCTTAAGTGCCCGCGCGATGTCCGGTAGATTGCGTGCCGTCGTCGTCTTGTATTGCATTACGCTCGTGCGGCTGATCACTTTCAGCTCCGCCACCTTCGCCAGATCGGTGCGGATTTCATCCTGCACGCCATCGGTAAAAAATACGTTATCCGGGTCACCACTGAGATTCTCGAACGGGAGCACGGCAATGGATTTTTTGTTGGTTTTCTCGAGGGGAACCAGAGTAGTAGTCGCGGGAGCAGAGTTCGATTTTGGAAAGGTCCGACCAAAAACAACGACAAGGCCTATCGCCACGACGGTCAGCAAAAGGATCGCAGAAAGAGTGAGCGCCTGCTTTCGACTGCCTCGGCTGGTTCGCCGACCGTCCCTCTCCTCCCGGGGCGCGATGGATGTTCCCGCTTGTTTGATTTTTTCGGGTATCGCCGGGTTACCGGCGGCGGCCGTGTAAAGATTAACCAGGTCGATTTTGGCTCCGTGCTTTACTTCTACCAGGCCCAGATCATGCAAGTGAGGAGTCCAACGGGCGTATTGAGCGAGGTCGTCTGCGATCCGCTTTGAAAGCAGGATGTGCCCGGCATCGCCGCAATCCATCACCCGTTGCGCCATGTTAATGCCCGTGCCGGCAACGACGGACCGATCGTTCACGTCAGTAACGGCACTAACGGGTCCACTGTGAATTCCCATTCGCACCTGTAAGCGGGGATGGTTTTTCAACGCCTCACTGATCTCAAGCGCGCATCGCACCGGCGCCTCTGGCTGGGTAAAAAACGCCAGCGCCATCCCGTCTCCAGCAGGAAGTCGAACCAGCTTTCCGGCAGCCTCCGCACTTTGAAAAGGCGCGGTTTGGCGAATCACTCGGTTAAGCGAGTTTAGAACATCGCCCTGCTCGTTGATCAGCAGCCGCGTGAAACCCACCACGTCGATGAAGAGCACGTATGCGATCTCCATCTCAAAATCTGAGGAGGGATCAACGGACATTCCGTAGATGTAAACTCTATTCCTTTTAACTCGACAAAGATTTTTGCCGCGCGGAGAAACCGGCTCCGACAGTTTTCGCGAGCAAGCGCCCAACGTCCAATAGACAGTTTTCGCGCGGCACAGCGCGGGTTGAATCGACCCCGCCTCTCCCTAGGTTGCCTTGGGGTCGAAAATCGCGGCCGCTGGAGTCAGGTAAATAATATGAAGAGACGGCTTGGGAAATTGTTGCTTGGGTGGGGGATCGCAGGACTGCCCCTCATCCTGTTCGGCGGAGGCAACCTTCCGGCACCCAGTGCGTCCATCCCGGCGGGAAGCGTTCCTTCTTTCGCGGGCAACGCCCAGCATACGGCCATCTATTTCCCCCCCGTTCCGAACCTGAACAGAATTCGCTGGTCCACCCCCATCGATCTCAACAATTCCGCCACACAGGCCCATTACGGCGCGCCATTGATCACGGCGGCAAACACGGTCCTGGCCCCGGTGAAAATCGCGGGAGATGGATTCCGGGTGGACGCGCTCGATGGAATCAGCGGCGCGGCGAAGTATTCGCTCGCGACCGATTACGTGCTCCCCGGCCATGGCTGGATTCCGGTTTACAATCCATGCCTTACGACTGGCTCCTTCGGCACTCGTCTCTACTATGCCGGTCCGGGAGGGACCGTTTATCACATCGATGATCCCGATTCCGTGGGGCACGGGCCGGCGGTGCAGGAAGTGTTTTATACCACCCCGGCTAACTACCTGGCAAACGCGGCCGCTTACAATGCCAGTGTCTTCATCAACACCCCGCTGACGGCTGACAGCAACGGCAACGTCTTTTTCGGGTTCCGCGTCGAGGGCACGGCGCCGTCGCCTTTGAGCACCACCCAAAGC
>JBBRMO010000412.1:0-2132 GCA_038230815.1 Chthoniobacterales bacterium | reverse complement strand
CTCAGCGCGAGGATCGCATCCAGACTCCAGATGGCGAGGAGAACTCCGGCAACGGCCCCGAGCAGGGCGAGGACCGCGCTTTCGGTCAACACCTGTCGCGTCAGCCGCCAACCGCTCGCACCGAGAGCGCTTCGCACCGCCAGCTCTTTCGCGCGCGCCAGCATCCGCGCCAGCTGCAAATTCGCCACGTTTGCGCAAGCGATCAGCAACACGCATCCGACCGCGCCGAGTAACAGATAAAGACTCTGCCGGTAGGTGCCGACGGAAGATTCCAAAAGCAACTGGGTCGTGATCCGTCGGCCGGTATTCGTGTCGGGATATTTTCTCTCGAGCGCAATCGCGATCGTCTCGAGATCGGCGCGGGCCTGCTCGAGAGACACGCCTGGCTTCAGCCGACCGAGCGTGCTGAACCCGGGATGGTTGTCCCGCAACAAAACGCCCGGCTCCATCCGAACGTCGCCCAGCGGCACGTAGATTTCCGCGAGGCGCGGGAGCCGGACCTCCGCCGGCAGCACGCCAATAATTTCGTAGGAAACGCCATCAATCAGGATCTGCTGTCCGAGAACTTCACGCGACGCGCCGAAACGGCGTTGCCACATTTTATCGCTAATGAGAGCGACCTTTGCGCCGTGCGGCACGTCGTCGGCCTCGGTAAAATCACGACCAAGCTGCGGAGTCATTCCCAAAACGGTCAGAAAATTTGCCGTTACCCGCCAACCGCCGATCCTCTCCGGAGCGGTTCCGCCTCCGGAAGTCGAAAGGTTGTAGGATTCGCGCCGGAAAAGAGCCAGGTCCGTGAAACTGTGTTGCGCGGCGCGCCAATCGAGGAAATTCAGGTAACTGACGGAACCGGAAGGAAACGTCGGCGTGCTTTCACGGATGCTGATGAGCCATTCGGAATGCGGATACGGCAACGGGCGGAGCAGGACGGCGTTGACCACGCTGAAAATGGCGGTGTTCGCGCCGATCCCGAGCGCGAAAGCGAGCACCGCCAGCGCCGCGAAGCCCGGTGATTTCGCGATCATGCGGAACGCGTAACGGATATCCTGGAGCAAAGTTGGCATTGGTTAATAATTCGTTAGGCCGGTCAATATTGGCGAACCGCGCGCTCCGTCGCGGGGTTTAAATTTCCGGCTTCGCCGCCATGCATTCATCGCGCGCGGAACGCCCGAGCCACCATTCGCCCTTGACGGCTTTGCTCTCATTCGGCCCTCAGCGCGATAATCGGGTCCACCCTCATCGCGCGTCGGGCCGGAACCCACGCGGCGATGAATGCGACCGCCGACACGAGGAGAACAATCCCGATAAACGTGCCGGGATCGGAGGCGCCGACTCCGAACAAAAGGCTGTTCAGTAATCGCGTCGCGGCGAAAGCGCCGCCGAGCCCAACGACGAGACTGATCGCCACCAGCGTCATGGCCTGGCCCACGACGAGCCGAAAAATGGACGATTTCCCGGCGCCAAGGGCTATGCGAATTCCAATTTCGCCGGTTCGCTGCGAGACGGAGTAAGCCATCACACCGTAAATTCCGATCGCGGTCAGAAGCAACGCAGTCCCGGCAAAGATCGAGAGAAGGAGAGTGTTGAAGCGGGGCCGGGCGAGCGAGCGCGATACATATTCGTCAAACACGCGCACGCTCGTGAGCGGGATCGCTCCATCGAGGGCCGCGAGTTCCTTCCGCAACGACGCGGTGATCACGCTCGGATTTGAAACGTTGGTCCGAACGACGATCGACATGACGTTAAATGGAATTTGGGTTTGCGGCAGATAGATCTCCGGGGAGTCGTCATTTCTGAGGGACAGATGCTTCACGTTCCCGACGACGCCCACGATTTCCCGAATTTTCTCGCCGCTATCGTCCGCGGAAAAGCCCGGCTGGATCCGCTTCCCGACGACATTTTGGCCCGGAAAATATTTATCTGCGAAGCGCTCGTTTACGATCACGACCGGCGCGGAGTCGAACCGATCCTTTTCATCGAAGACCCGTCCTTGTCGGACCGGAATTCCCATTGTCCGAAAGTAATCGGTCGCGATGATCCGGACCGGCGCCCCGGGACGCTGGCCTTCCGGGAGGGGACGCTCTTCGATGTCGAAAGAAGTCACCATATTGCTGCCGCTCAGGGGCAGGGGG
>JBBRMO010000411.1:0-2136 GCA_038230815.1 Chthoniobacterales bacterium | reverse complement strand
TCGCCCGCGCGTAAGAGCCGACGGGCATACTTGAAGAGGTTGCTGTAAAAGCCACGCGGCGCGCGATAACCAGCGCCCTGTTTGCCTCGGAAGGCTTCGTAGTAGTTGTAAACCGGCAGAATTTTCGCGGTTTCGTCCTGCGCCTTCTTGATCCGATCGTAGGCGGCCACCGTCCCCTTCCACTTTTCGTCCTTACCCATCGCGTCGCGCAGTTTTTGTTCACGCGCCTTGAGGGAATGATCGATGTCCGGGTCGAGCAGGGCTGCGAGATAGCCATCGTAGCGTTTCCGATTGTTCTGGATTCCAAACAAATCTTCCCGGACGCGCCGCGCGTTCTCGAAGCTCCGGGCCGCGAACGCCGTGAAGAAAACCTCCCGCCGATTAAACATGTTAAGAAGGTAGGGGACCTCGTGATCGCGCATGTCCCCCAGCTCATCGTAGGTCAGCTGTCGGTCCGTCTTGCCGGGATGACCGCTTACAAAAGTCAGTTCGCCATCCTTTGGTCCTTCCGAATTCCATTTCAGGAAATGCTCGATCTTCGCCGGCTGGCCGTTTTCGTAGGCGCGAAAAATACAGATGTCGAGATCGAAGCGCGGATACTCGAAGTTATCCGGATCGCCGCCGTAGAACGCGGCCTGCTGTTCGGGAGCGAAGACGATTCGGACGTCGTCATAGCGTTTGAAACGATAGAGGTGATAGGCGCCCCCCTGATAAAGCGTAACGACGTCGGAACGCAGCCCCGTTTTCTCTTTGCTCTCCTTTTCAATTTCGGCGATCACCTTCTGTCGTGCGGCTGCTGATTGCTCGGCGGTGAGTCCGGGTTTTAGCGCGGCCGTAACCCGCGGCGTTACATCCTCGATCGACATCAGGACGTTGAGCTCCAGATCGGTCGCGCGGACTTCTTCCGCCTGGGTCTTCGCATAGAAACCGTCACGGACGTAGTTGTTCTTTTCGCTGCTGATCTTCTGGAGCGTGTCGAGTCCGACGTGGTGGTTCGTGATCGCGAGGCCATTGGAGGAAATGAACGAGCCGCTCCCACCGGAGTTAAAGCGGACGCTCGATTTCTGGAGATGCTCGAGCCACTGAGGCGTCGGCTCGAAATGGTATTTCTCCTTCAGCTGTTTCAGCGGTGGATTATTGAAGAGCCACATTCCTTCGTCGGCGAACGCCGGAGTGAGAGTGGCGATGGTGATCAACGCGAAGAGCGAGCGGCGAAAAATCCGATGAGCCATAAGTCATGCACCATAAAACAGGGGCGCGGGCGCGTCACTGATTTTTCCTCTCTCGCGCCCCGACGAGCAGGGTGGCTACAATCCGTCCGGGTGGCGGGCCTCAAACCCCTTCGGCGTGCGCTCGGTCGGCTGCCAGCGGGGCGCCCACCGCCGCGAAGGATTATGGGGCGACGTCGTATCGAGTCGAAGCCCGGCGATAACCGCGAAAGTATGACCGTTCCGCGCATAGACCGTGATCCACCTTCCGGGGCCGCGACTGCCGTAAGCGCGAAATTCTGTCGAGCTCAGGGGGACGTGGACGAGGCCCGCGCCGGCGAGCGCGTAGGAGACCGTGCCGGAGCAATCGTAGGCATTGTCATAAAATGTCCTGTGGCCACCACCGTAACGATAAGGTTTCGTGCGCAATTGATTCGCTGCCCAGATCGCGCGTTTCACGGATACGGGAGCGTTGACCGGCGCCAAAGCCAGGCCGTTCCGCAAGAGTGCTGCGTTCCCCGGAGTGGTCGGCCCGGTCTGCGGGAATGACCCGCCAGAGCATATCGACGCCGCGTCCATAACCAGCGCCGCACAAATCAAATATTTTCGAAGATTAAAATTCACGATCTACCTTGCCGAAGCGATTAATCTGCCGTGGTTTTTCAGGAAAATGCTGCAGCAGACAAGCATAATATTTCGTTGCAACCCTCGCGCCAGGTGAGGGTTGAGGGCAGCGGGATGCTGAGGAGACGCGCTTAATACCGCGCGCCACCCTTTAAGTCAACCGGCGCCAAAACGTTAATTTTTTTGCTGGAGCGCTGAGAGCTTTTCCTGCGCCCGGTTGACCTCCGACTTCCGGCCGCTCCCCATGGCGAGAAGCTTCTGCTGGCGATGCAGGTTGAGCACGGCCGCGTCGAGCTCCGCCTTC
>JBBRMO010000410.1:0-2141 GCA_038230815.1 Chthoniobacterales bacterium | reverse complement strand
TCCAAGCATCCCACGCGGGACTGACCACGCCTTCATAGGCTTCGGGGGGCACCGCCGGGCTGCTGGCCAGAAGACGACGGGTTCCAGCGTTTGAATCGCCGGAAACGCGCAGTTGCGAATAGTCGATGATCTTCCATGTGCCGTTCGACTTGGCCACCGTGGAGGTCGTCAGGCCGCAGCACACGAGGTTCCGCTCATGCAGGTACAAGAGGGCCGACGACAGTTGCTTTCCGAGATCTCGGGTTTGGTCGAGCGTCAACGGGCGTTCCTGCAGGGTCTGCGCCAGGGTTTCGTGATACCTCTCCAGGATCACGTATACGAATTCATTGGACTGAGTCGCATACGATCCCGCCCCGTAGCAGCGCGCCAAATTCGGATGTGAGAGGTAGCTGGCTTCCAGGCAACGCGCCAGCAGTTGATCGTCTCCGTTGCGGTCACGAAGGAAGCGGACGAAAACCTCCGCGCCCTGGTCCGGGCCTGGCTTCAAGGATCGGGCCGAGAAAAGGGCGGGATCGGAGTTTACAAGCTGTTCCAGGCGAACGCCGTCCAGTTCGGTCCCTTCCAGCTCACGCCACGACTGCATGACCGCCTCAGGATAGGTCGACATCGCGACCGTCCGAGCCTACGACGCGCTCTTTTTCGCCATCCATGCGCATCCGTCGTGGCTCCTGTATCTCGGTGCGCCGACGGGTGATTCGCACCTCTTCCCGCAGCAGCAGCCGTTTCTGAATTGTGATGACTTCCTCGACGACCGGGATGATGGTCGTGTCCCCTTCCTGGCGTGTTTGGGCCGGACCGTCGATGATGCGGTTCACTTGCACCCGGTCAACTGTTACCTCTTCGGAGAACAAGGGCTCGTCGATCAGGACGTCGCGTCCGGGCGCAGTCTTCTCGACGCGCGAGAACGATGAGACGGCCGTGGCCGGGCTGTTCAGGTCCAGCTTTTCGTGGATCGGCGCATCGCGGGCAGGGGAAGGCTTCTCTGTACCGTTCGCCTTATCGTCCAGCAGGAACGTGCCGTCTGGCTGAACATGCAGGTCTGTTGCGAGCACGGTGAGTTCCGCCCCGTCCTCCATTTGCACTCGGTTGACGTTGCTGCGATCGAGAAAGCGTGACGCACGGTACACGCGGCCCCTGCGCCCCGAGGTTGTGACGAGTGGGAAATCCTGCAGTTCGGCCATGTGAGACCTACGTGCAAACGGAAGGCCATCATGAGCCGTCAAGCTGTTACGCGGGCTTGCGCGGAAAATGTTACCGGGCTATCTGGCGCGCACGGAAAAATCCCAGGTCTGGAGCTTGATGCCTTCGGTCTCCGCGGGGCTGAATTCAACCACCGCGTATTCGCCCGGCTCGAGCGCTTTCATGGGCCAGATTTTATACAAGCCTTCTGCGATCTGGTGGCGAAATACCTTGACCTGATCCTGCTGCTCCATAATTTCTTTCGACACCGGCACCACGTTGACGCGCTCGACGATGCGGATGTCTTTTGACGGCGTAAGCCGGATGATACCGAAGCGCTCTTCCTTCTCGAGACGAAGGTAGAACTCCGGCATGTTGGAAGGCGCGACATTCTTGGAGGTATCGCCTTTGATCTCTACCCAGCCCTTCCCCGAGAGAATAGGCACCGGCGTTAGGACTTGGAGGATGCGTCTCTTCTTGTCCATCACGAGGGTAACTTCGGCCGGAGCAATGGTTTTTAGAGCGCCGCCATCCACCATGTAGGCGCCCGTCCCGACGGGAACCTTGGCGACCTCGGCAGCGGCCAGGCGTTCCGCTTTCTCCTCCACGGCGATTGCGGCAGCCTCCTCCTTCATTCCTTCTTCGCGCGCCTTGACCTCGGCTTCCGTGCGTTTCAGGTCCACAAGGTCGAGCGGAATTTCCTCCCAATCTCCGCGTTCGACCGTGTAGTAGCGCACGCGGTCCGAGACCACCTTGTATTCGCGGACGAGTTGATAGGTGCCGTCCTTCAGATACATTCGCGTGCTTGCCGCGAAAGCCAGCGATATAGAGAGGAACAGGAAAACAACGATGCGCATCCCTACGTTTATTATCTCAGCGCGGAAGGCGGCACAATGGGAGTCAGATGAAATATCGCAGACTAGGACGGACCAACTTCGAGGTTTCGGAAATCGGATATGGAG
>JBBRMO010000409.1:0-2144 GCA_038230815.1 Chthoniobacterales bacterium | reverse complement strand
TCGGCCTGCACATTTTTCATTCGGACATAGTCCATGATGCCGAGATTGCCGGAGCGAAATGCATCCGCCATTGCCTGGGGCACGAGCGCTTCGGCCTCGACGACCTTCGCGCGCATCTCCTGGGTCCTGGCCCGCATTTCCTGCTCGACCGCGACGGCCGCCGCCCGGCGAACTTCCGCTTTGGCCTGGGCGATCCGCTTGTCCGCATCCGCCTGTTCGCTCTGCAATTTCGCGCCGATGTTATCGCCGACATCGACATCCGCGATATCGATGGAAAGAATTTCGAAAGCCGTGTTGCTGTCGAGACCCTTGGCCAGCACCGCCTTGGAAATGCGGTCGGGATTTTCGAGGACATCTTTGTAGGAGTCTGCCGAACCGATCGCGCTCACGATGCCTTCGCCTACGCGCGCGATGATCGTTTCCTCCGTCGCGCCGCCCACGAAGCGGTCCAGATGAGAACGGACTGTGACACGGGCTTTAACCTTGGCGCCGATGCCATCTTTGGCCACGCCATCGATGGTGGTCCGGCCCATCGACGGATTTGGCACGTCGATCACCTTGGGGTTGATGCTGGTTCGGACCGCTTCGAGGACCGTCTTGCCGGTGCCCTTGGTGGCGAGATCGATCGCGCGGGCGCGATTAAAATCGAGCGAGATGCCAGCCTTGTCAGCGGCGATTAACGCCAGGATGACCTGCGAAACGTCACCGCCCGCCAGGTAATGGGCTTCGAGCGGATCGCTCGGGATGTCGATGCCGGCTTTGACCGCGGTGATGCGATTATCGACGATCATTCCCACCGGCACTTTCCGGAGCCGCATGCCGACCATTTTTCCGAGCCCGACAGGCGCGTTCGCGATCCGCGCCCTAATCCAGAGCCCGAAGAAATTGAAAAGGACGATGCAAAGGATGAACGCGAAGAGCGCGAGCACCGCAATGCCGACAAAGTAAAGGGATT
This sequence comes from Chthoniobacterales bacterium, assembly GCA_038230815.1. Lineage (GTDB taxonomy): Bacteria > Verrucomicrobiota > Verrucomicrobiia > Chthoniobacterales > UBA10450 > AV80. Next base: position 1,189 of record JBBRMO010000409.1, on the reverse strand, counting down.
CCATGACGACAGGTTAGCGAAGGCGATTCGGCGCGGGAAGTCTATTCGCGCTCCGTTCCGGCTCCGTCCTCTTCTGGAGTCGCCGTCCTCTGGGCGGCGTGAGAGTGGGCAACGCCTGGTCCGCGCTTCCCACAGCAAAGTGGCTCCAGAGCGGATCGCAATCTTTCGTTGCAATCGCACGGAGACGGAATACGCATTGCGCGGTGAAAAATCGGGAGAGAACCAGGGTGGCTGTCGTGGGAGCCTCGGGTTACACCGGCGAGGAACTGGTGCGCCTGCTCCTGCGCCACCCGCACGCCGAACTGGTCGCCGTGACTTCGCGGCAGTTCGCGGGCAAGACCGTGGCGGAAATGTTCCCGCGGGCCCGGCATTATTCGACCGCAAGAAACCTGAAGTTTACCGACGCTCCCCCGGCGAAAATCGCGGAAGAAGCGGAGTTTGTTTTCCTCGCTTTACCTCATGGCGTCGCGGTGGATTTCGCGGCCCCTCTCTTGAACGGGGGCGCGCGGGTAATTGATTTGAGCGCGGATTTCCGAATCAAGGACGCGGGGACCTATAGGGAGTTCTACGGGCACGAGCACGGTGCGCCGAATTTGTTGGCCGACGCGGTTTATGGTTTGCCGGAAATTTGCCCCGACCAGATCCGGGCGGCCCGGTTGCTCGCCTGTCCCGGTTGCTATCCGACAAGCATTTTGCTGCCGGTCATCCCACTGCTCCGCGAAAAATTGATCGATCCCGGCAGCATCATCGCGGACAGCTTGAGCGGAGTGAGCGGTGCCGGCCGAAAAGCCGAGCTCGATTACCTTTTTGTGGAGTGCAACGAAAGTGTTCGTCCTTACGGGGTCCCGAAACACCGTCATCTCGCCGAGATCGAGCAGGAGTTATCGATCGCGGCGGAGGGCCCCGTGACGATTCAATTCACGCCTCATCTCGTCCCCGTGAACCGCGGTATTTTGACCACTCTTTATCTCACGCCGACAGTTGCCGGCCAGGACCTGCAACGAATCGATACCGCATTCCGCGAGAGTTACGCGAACGCACCTTTTGTTCGCCTGCTCGATGACAAGAACTTGCCGGACACAAAGAACGTCGTGGGCTCAAATTTCATCGAGATCGCCTGGCGGCACGATCCGCGCACCGGCCGTCTCATTGTGATGAGCGCAGAGGACAACCTGGTCAAAGGCGCCAG
>JBBRMO010000408.1:0-2151 GCA_038230815.1 Chthoniobacterales bacterium | reverse complement strand
GTGCCAGACCAAAGCGGGTAGGTGCTCGCGGCCTGCGCGAAGCGTGCTTACACTCGTCCGGTGCGCGCCGCCTGGAAGAAATTTCGCTATCGTCTCGAATGGCTGGCCCTTAAGGCGGTGGCAACGGTCATCCCGCTTCTTTCCAGAAAAGCCTGTTACCGGCTCGCGCAAGCCATCGGTGCGCTCGCCGCCAGGCTCGACCGCCGTAACCGCCTCGTCGCGTTGAGCAATCTCCAGGCGGCTTTTGGCGACACCCTTTCACCCGAGCGACGCGCCGAACTCGTCCGCGAATCCTACCAGCAGTTCGCCCGGACGGTCGTCGACCTTTTCTGGAGCCCCAGCCTAACAAGCGAAAATTATTCGCGCCACATCGAGGTGAAAAACCTGGATGTCGTCCAGGATGCAATGAAAAGCGGGAATGGAATTATTTTTGCCTGTTTCCATTATAGCAACTTCGAATGGGTCGCGATTGCCGCCAATTTTTTTGGCGTCCAGAGCGCCCTGATCGCCCAGGAATTCAAGAACCCATTGCTCGACGGGATTTTTGTGGGCCTCCGGGAGAGCAGCGGGCAACGAGTCATTCCTCGCGACGGGGGCGTAATCCGCCTTTACAAAACTCTGCGACGCGGGGAACACGTGGCCATCCTGACGGACCTGACTATCCCCGCGCAGTTGCCCACGGTGGTGATCGATTGTTTCGGTTTGAAAACGAGCGTGACCTTCGCCCACGCCTGGGCTCATCGGCGGGCGGACGCGACCATCATTAACGTCCACTGTGAGCCACTCCCCGGCGGCCGTTACCGCATTGTGTTTCATCCGCGAATCGAATTTCCCGCGGACGCTTCGTACCAGGAAATGGCCCAGGCCTGCTGGGACCGATTTGAACCGTTCGTTCGGGCGAATCCCGCGCCGTGGCTCTGGATGTACAAGCACTGGCGTTACCGGCCGTTGGAGGACGATCCGGCACCGTATCCATTCTACGCAAATATTTCGCAGGATTTCGAACGCCGCCTGGACGAACGCGCCCGGGCCCTGCCGCCCATGACCTCTACGGTGGTGCTGCCTCCCGGGATTCTGCCCTAAAACGCGCGATGGTTGAGAATCTCCGTCCGTAAAAAGGACGAGTCGGGTTGACAAAACCCGCTCAATGCGCTCTTTCAATGCGCAACTATGCAACATCTTTCCCGCCTCTTTTTCTGCGTTTGCGCCGGCGCTGCTCTTTTCCTGACGAGCTGCGGAACCATGAGCACGGTTTCGTCCGGCAGTTACCATGTCGTGGCCCACAAGCCGCACGATCCTTCCAAGGTCGTAGTCAAGCTGTCGCTCGCGACCCAGAATCTTTACGTGATGGAAGGCGACCGTCTCCTCATGGCCGTCCAAGGCAATGTCGGTAAGCCGGGCGATGCGACCCCCACGGGTAGTTTCACGATCTACAACAAGGAAAAGAAACGCCGCCGCGCCAGCGAGCCCGACCGCGGTTATCCGATGGCCTACTGGTGTGAATTCAAGCCCGCCTACGGCTTCCACGAAGGCTTCGTTCATCCTTATCCGCACACGCATGGCTGCATCCGACTGCATCGTGAAGCCGCTGCTCGTCTCTTCGCGCTAACTCGGATTGGCACCCCGGTGCATATCGCCAACTCTCTGCCTGAAGACAAGGAGTTCGGAAGCCAGGTGCGCCGGCTGGACCAGAGCCACGATCCGGACCCGCCGAAATCCTTCATGCTCTCCGATGCGTGGTTCAAGGATCCTCCGGGGCCGCTGCTGATAGACTGACCTGGAATCGCGGCTAAAATTGCCGCAGCCAGTCGGCATCACAGTGGGACCGGGCCGTTGCGCCTGACTTTATAGTAGCGCCATGAGCACAAACTTAATATCCAGCGGGACGACGGCGCGTGAGAAAGTGAACTTGCGCACGCCGGAAGTGATGACGGCTGTGCAGGAGCAGGTCGAATCGCATTACCGGAGCGATATCGTCGACAAGGTCCGGCGCGCCGGCGGTATCCTGCGCTGCGGTGATATTACCGTGCGTCTCGCGAAACAATTCGGGTTTTGCTACGGGGTCGAGCGCGCCATCGATCTCGCCTATGCCGCCCGCAAGGTTTTCAAAGACCGCCGGCTTTTCATCGTCGGCGAAATCATTCACAACCC
>JBBRMO010000407.1:0-2152 GCA_038230815.1 Chthoniobacterales bacterium | reverse complement strand
TTTGTGTGAGCGAACGCGCACATCGAGCAGATGCTGCTGCCGGCGCTGGCGCGTATTGGAAACACGCTGGTTTCTGGGGCGCAGCCGTTCGTTCTTCACTTTCATTTCGAAAGGCGACGTTGCGCGGACAGTTCCATGATTCGGGAGCACAATTCCGGGTAGCTGATTCCAGCAACCGCCGCTGCTTCCGGCAGCAGACTGGCCTCGGTCATACCGGGAATCGTGTTAATTTCGAGAACGCTCGGCTCCCCTTCCTCGGGCAGCATAATATCGACGCGGGAATAGACTTTCAGTCCGAGCGCGCGGTGCGCCCGAAGCGCCAGTTCCTGGATCGTCCGGGTTTGCTCGTCGGAAATTTTCGCGGGACACACATGTTCGGCTCCTCCACCGGCGCCCGGATTCAGGAATGGATACTTGTTCGTGAAATCGTAGAACCCGCCTTTGGCAATGATTTCAATAATCGGCAGCGCCAGGTCGCCCAGGATGCCGATCGTCAGTTCGCGTCCGGGAACGAATTTCTCAACCAGAAGCTCCCGATCGTACTTGGAAGCGTCCGTTATCGCCGCATCCACGTCGCGCTCGTTTCGGACGATGTGGACGCCGACCGTGGACCCCTGTCGCGGAGCCTTGATTACGAACGGAATCGGCATCGTGGGTCGTTGCCCGGCCGTGATGACCTGCCAGTAGGGAGTGGGGACGTTGTCTTGCTGAAACGCTTCCTTCGATCGAATCTTATCGAAGGCGAGTTTGCTTTCCGCGACGCCTTCGCCGGTATAGGCGACGCCGCGATCTTCGAGGATCTGCTGGACCTGGCCATCCTCCCCGAACGTGCCGTGCATCGCGAGGAACGCGAGTTCAACCCCGCCGGGCAGAACAAAATCGGGGCCTTTCACATCCACCTCGCTAACCTCGGCACCTAACGACCGCAAAGCCTTTGCGACGCCTTGGCCGGTCGCGATGGAAACATCACGCTCCGACCCTGGCCCGCCCATCAGCACTGCGATTTTCTTTGGGATCGTATTCATTTTTGTTTGGGGAGCTTCCTTTGACCCGCTAACTTTCATCCGTCCTCCCCCACGATTTGCACTTCGGTTTCCAGTTCGATCCCGCGCTGCTTCCGCGCTGTGTCCTGAATCCTGGTGATCAATTCCAGGACTTCGCCCGCGGTCGCGCCCCCGTCGTTAACAATGAAGTTGCCGTGAATTTCCGAAACCCGCGCATTTCCCACTCGCGTGTTTTTCAGCCCAAGCTCATCCACCAGCTTACCCGCGGGAATGGTGCTCGGATTCTTGAAAATACATCCCGCGCTTTTCGCCGCCGGCTGCGTCCTCCGCCGTTTTTCCTGCGATTCGTCCAGCCGTCGCTCGATTTCATCCGCGGCCGCGGGTGTCCCTTTGAAAATTGCGGAGACTGCGTAATTCCGTTCCAGGGTCGGAACGTGCCGATAATGGATTTCCATCTCCTCGGGTGTTTTTTCGTGCGCGTTCCCTTCTTCATCGAGGAACCGGACCCGGACCACATTCTCGAAAGTCTGCGCCCCCATCGCGCCCGCATTCATCCGCAACGCGCCGCCCACCGCGCCCGGAATTCCCTCCATCCATTCGAGTCCACCCAGTCCGGCAGTTTTTCCGGCATACGCGATCTGCTTCAGTTTCGCGCCCACGCCCGCTGTGATTTCATTGCCGGACACTTCAATCGTTTCGAAATCGCCGCCGCAGGGATGGATCACCACGCCGCGGATTCCCCCATCGCGGACGAGCAGATTCGACCCGCGCCCAAGGACAAAGAGCGGCAGGGTTTCGAGGCGGCAAAACCGAATCAATTCGGCAAACGCCGCTTCGGTCCGCGGTTCGACCCAGAACTGCGCCGGGCCGCCGACGCGAAGGGTGGTGTGTTTCGCGAGCGGTTCGTAAAGCCAGACGTCACCTTCTTCGCCGACGATTCCCTTAAGTCTTTCCGCAATCACGAGATCGGCCGCTAGCGAAGACAACTGTTCGTGAATATTGCCCGCGCCCAGACTCAGGATCAGATCGCCCGACGCGATCATATTCCCGACGTCGCAGTGGAGCCGGTCGAGCCTCGGCTGATAGCTCACTCCGCGATGCCCGTGGGCCGCAATTTCGTCGGCAATCGTCTGGCCGCTGATTCCCGG
>JBBRMO010000406.1:0-2160 GCA_038230815.1 Chthoniobacterales bacterium | reverse complement strand
ATGCCGGCAAAATATTCACTGAGGTGCCGGACGATGTCGGTGGAATGTCGGAGCGATGCGAGCACGTCCACGAACCGGAACATCTGTACCTTGAAATGCTCGTCGCGCATCGAGAACGCCATCATGCGCTGGTAAAAGCCGGCCTTGCTGAAGATCGTTTCGGGGTTTCGATCGACGAGGTCGAAAATCTCCAACCCACGCTCCTCAATCTTCTCCTGCAAAGGACTCATGCGCGACACTACCGTCGGGTCTCCGATTCGGCAAAGGCTTCAAGGATTGGCTGTCATCCCCGTCCTCTCCCGAAGGCGCGAATGTTCTATTCTCGTGGGGGAAGGGGAGGAAGACCGTTTACCCGGGCAAAGACGATTCTTCCCGGGAGCTGTGGGGCAATCGCTGGCCGGCTTCAGCCCACGTCACCATGTCTCTTCCTCCAAGACCTCCAGCCCGAAACCCGGCCCTCTTCACAATTGCTCTTTTTAAGTGGGCGAAGGGCGCGCTCCTTCTCGCCCTCGCGGCAGGCGCGATGAGCCTGTTTCACAAGGACGTCGAGAGCAGTGTCGCCCACTGGGTTGGCTTGTGCCGTTTGGATCCTGATAATCGCTATATCGCCGCTGCCCTGGAAAAACTGAATCTCGTCCACACCCGGGAGCTGAAAGAGCTGACTTTTTTGAGCGCGTTTTATGCCGCGATTTTCCTGACGGAAGGCACCGGGCTCGCCTTGCGGAAACGCTGGGCCGAATATTTTACCATCGTCGCGACGGCACTTCTCATTCCGCTCGAGGTCTACGAACTTTGCCGGAAACTCAGCGTGGTGAAGGGGATGTTCCTGGCCGGAAACATCGCGATCGTCGCCTTTCTTATTTACGTCGTGCGTTCCAGGAAATCGGAAAGCTGATCCGCGCCTGTCCGCCAATTGTTTTTCGCAAGGGTTGCTCGTCCGAGCGTTGTTGCTTATCATAGGCGGCGCTCGGGATTGCCGGACGCTTCAAAATGCAAAAAATAGGATTCGCCGAAGCGCTCGATTCGATCGTGGCCAGCGACCCACGCTATCAGCGCGACGCCTACGTCTTTTTGCGCGACGCGCTCGATTACACCACCAAGCAGCAGAAAAAGACGAAGGGGGCGTCCGTCCGCCACGTGGCGGGGCCGGAATTGCTCACAGGCGTGAGGCAATATGCGCTCAAGGAATTTGGGCCGATGGTCGTGACGGTGTTATCCTACTGGGGAATCCGGTCGTGCGAAGATGTCGGCCACATGGTTTTCAATTTGATCGGCGCCGGGATTTTTGGGAAAACCGAGGAAGATTCGATCGAAGACTTCAAGAACGTCTTTGATTTTCATGAGGCCTTTGTGAAGCCTTTCGAGCCGGAAAAGCGCTCTCATCCGGATGTTCCGGCTGGACTTCCCGCCGCCGCGCCGAAGGTTTCCTAGAATCGAACGGCGCCGATCGGGGCGCGTTGATTCGCCAGTATGTTAAGCGCTCATCTTAAAGTGGCCCCGCCGGACAATGGCTCTGGGATTACGTTTCCGCCCACGACCGCGCAAAAACGGGTCCTGCCGAACGGGCTCACGATTATCGTCCAGGAAGATCGAAGCGCCCCGGTCGCGAGTGTCCAGGTCTGGTGCGGCACCGGCAGCGTGGATGAAAATCAGCATCTCGGCGCGGGGCTGTCGCACATCCTCGAGCATATGCTTTTCAAGGGAACCGAAACGAGCCCGGCGAATTCGATCGCGCAGAAAATTCAGGACGTAGGCGGATACATCAACGCCTACACGTCGTTCGATCGCACCGTTTACTGGATCGATGTGCCGAAGGACGGAACCGGCGTCGCCCTCGAAGTGCTTTCCGACGCGATGATGAACTCGACCCTGCCGGCGGAAGAGTATGCGAAGGAACAGGAAGTGATCCGGCGCGAATTCGCCATGGGCCTGGACGACCCCGACCGGATGGCGGGACAATTATTGTTCGCGACCGCCTATCAACGGCATCCCTACCGGCTGCCGGTCATTGGCCTGATCGACGTTTACAATCAACTCACCCGCGACCAGGTGATGCAGTATTACCGGGCGCGTTATGTGCCGAACAATCTGACCTTCATTGTCGTGGGCGACGTCGACGCGGAAACGGTCTATGAGCAGTTGGGAAATTTTTTCCAAGAT
>JBBRMO010000405.1:0-2161 GCA_038230815.1 Chthoniobacterales bacterium | reverse complement strand
CGACTACCTTACGGGCGGTTCGTGCGACTGCAGTTATTCGCTGGGCGAGGAAGCGCGCTTTCGCGTCAATATTTTCCGACAGCAGGGTCATTTCTCAATCGTATTGCGGAAACTCGAAGGCACGATCCCGACGGTCCAAAGCCTTGAATTACCTCCGATTTTTAAAGAGATCGCGAAGGAGAAAACCGGACTCGTTCTTGTCACGGGCGCCACGGGTAGCGGCAAGACGACCACGCTGGCGGCTTTGCTGAACGAAATTAACGAAGAGCAGCCCGTCCACATTGTCACCTTGGAAGATCCAATCGAATTCGTCCATCCGACGAAAAGGGCGACGTTTAATCAGCGCGAGCTGGGACACGATTTTAACAATTACCCCAACGGACTTCGGGCGGCGCTTCGCCAGGCCCCAAAAGTCATCCTCGTTGGCGAAATGCGCGACCGCGCGACCGTGGAAGTCGCGTTGATGGCAGCGGAGACGGGTCATCTTGTGTTGAGCACGCTCCACACCGTTGATGCGGGTCAGGCGATCAATCGTATTCTTGGACTCTTCTCTCTTGGCGAAGAGCAACAGCTCCGTATCCGGCTGGCGGATACTCTTCGCTATATTGTGAGTCAGAGGCTCGCGCCGAAAGTGAACGGTGGCCGGTGTTTGCTTACGGAGATCCTGGGCAACAATTTGCGAACCCGTGAAACGATCGCGATCGGCGAAGGCGAACACCGCAGCTTCTACGAGATCATCGAAGCGAGTTCACCCTTCGGCTGGATGACATTCGACCAGTCGATTTTGAACGCCTACGAAGGCGATTTCATCACGGAAGAAACCGCGCGTTTGTTCGCCACTCGCAAGGGCCGGGTAAGCCGCGGTCTCGACCTCATCCAAAAAGCGCGCGGCGTGGACAACGACCTCGACTCCGGCCTGCGGCTCGATCTCCCCGCCAACGCATTCCGCTAAACCATGGAACCCCAAGACTCCTCCTTCTTCGATCTGGGCGACAACACGGCGCTCGTCTGCGTCGATCACCAGCAATATCAGAAAATGGTCGTGCCGCAGCTCATCGACATGACCTACAAGGTGCACCTCGGTTTGTTCGAGGAAGATGTGCTCCTGAAGCTCAAAACCTACAACTACAATGTGGTGGTCGTTTACGAGAATTTCAAAGGCTCGACCCCACAGAACAACCCGATCCTGCGCGCGATGGTCAGGCGTCCGGGCACGGAACGCCGGGAATATTTTCTCGTGCTCTTGAGCCATCGTTTCGCGACGAACGACGCCATGAGCGCGTTTGTGCAAAGCGTGGACCTGATCGTGAACATCGCAGACCTGGCGAATTTCAAGCCAGTCCTGCGGCGCGGCGTGGTCCAGTATCGCGAGCTTTACACTTCATTCCAGGAAACGCTCAAAGCCGTCCAGGCAATCTGAGCCGCGGTTCATTCGGCTGCGTCCCGCAAACAAGCGCGGAACTCCAGGCCGGGGCGCGATGTTTTAAACGGAAGCGCAGTTGCGGGTGCCCTTCCGCGCACGATACTGACGGGCACCTTTATGAAGCTGAGCAACTGGATTCGATTCACCTGGGATTTGACCCAGCTTCCTACGTTCGACAATGCGCTCCCCGAACACTACGAGATCGGGCCGGCAACCGCGGATGACGCCAAAGAGCTGCGCAAAATCATTTCGAGCTCGTTCGTCCTCGATCCGGCCTGGAGTCCCGATCTGCAGGACGTGACGGAAAAAATTGAATCGTGGCTGGAGCGCGCGTTTGCTTCGCCCGCCTGCGCTTTTCTGGCCTTGCGCCACGGTACCCGAATCATCGGCGCCTCCGTCATTTCGACCGCGGCCGACGCCGAGATGCACCTTATTCCCGGACCTTGCGTCTCGATGGAATACCGCAACCGCGGATTCGGCACGCGCTTGCTCGAGCAGGCCCTGTCCCACCTGCGCGAAGCGGGTCTGCGAGAAGGCACGGGTGTGGCAAAAGAGAACATGCCGGTGACGAAATTCCTTTATCCGAAGTTTAACGCGACCTCGTCTCCATACGATTCCACGCCCTTGGTGCCGGCGTGACAGTCCCTGGCCCGGAAGATTCCGGGGCGAATAGACCTTAAAAGCCACGGATCGTTGCCGTCCTGGATTCCTGAAACGGTGCGGCGTTCCCGCCGGGAT
>JBBRMO010000404.1:0-2180 GCA_038230815.1 Chthoniobacterales bacterium | reverse complement strand
TCGTGGTCGAGACGCTTCGTCTCATTGGCTTCCGAGTAAATGATGGCGTTGTAAAGCGCGAAGGCTGACTGCTCCGCGATCGATTTGAAGACGATGAAATCGCTCGGCGAAAACGACGGGCTGGAGGGACCGTTCCCCAGGGCCAGCACTCCCATGTTCTGTTTGCCATAAAGCAGAGGCGTCACCATGACCGAGGCCGCACCAAGGGAAGTGCCCCGCAGACTTGCCAGCTCCGGCGCACTCGCCAGGTCCGTGAGCAGGACCGGCTCGCGCGTTTGCCAGACGCGTCCGATAATTCCTTCTCCCGGCGGAATGGCGTGCAGGCGCTGATAACTTTCGAGGGCCGCTGAATTGGAGGAGGCCTGCTGCAGGATATGAGTCGGAACGTCGATGAATGGCGGACAACCTTTCGAGATGAAGGAGGGCGCCAGTTTGCCGCCAGCGCGTTCCATCATGTAAAGAGCGCCGCCCTGCGCATCGAGCACCCGCGACGCGCCTTCCACGATCAGCCGATGCAAATCGGCGGCGCGGATTGTTTCGGTGAACGCTTCACCCAGACCGTGAAGAAAATCGAAGACGAGCGTTTCCTCGATCTGGATTTCCTCCTTTGAACGTTCGAGCTGCCGGATGCGAATCCGCTGGCGCCACCAGGTGAAGAGCCAGCCCGCGAGCGACGCGATGAAGAGGCCGAGAAAAACGATTGGCCACATGCGCCGCGTCCTAAATTAATTCGACGGCGTCTCGTGGCGGAGATCTTGTTTTAGATAATCGAGGACGTCCTTGAAGCGCGAAAAGTTTTGAGGCACGGCCTCACACAGGGCCTCGTGAGCATCGAGCATGTCGGCGTTGACCTGCTTTTTTTGCTCGGTCTCGGAGCCGTTGATTTTTTCACGCTGAAGCAGTTCGCATTGCGGCGCGGCGGTCCCTTTCGAGTGAATGTCGAAAATCTGATCGAGTCCCAGGCCCGTAAGCAGATTGCGACTGCGTTCGCCGCAGTGGACCACATGGAGATGTCCATGCCCGAGTTCCTTTAAGCGCAACGCGACCCCTGCCATTGTCCCCATGAAGGTGGAATCCATCATGGCGCAATTCTCCAAGTCCACCACGAACTCGCGGTAGCCACGGTTGACCATCTCCCGGGTAAATTCCTTCAGGTTGCCGCTGTTGAGGAAGTTGCCTTTGCCCTCGACTCTCACCCAAACGGCATCGCCGTTTACCCCGACTTGAATTGACGACTGCACTGCTGAGGAAAAATACAGGCTCTCAGGGGGGACTGTCAACCTAAGGGGTAAACCATTACGGTAACGCCCGGAAAACAGGGTCAACCCGAGCGAAGGCGGTGGCCCCCTTGGCGCGTCGAGCGACCTTCAACGGCATTCCTCGACTCGGCTGCGCTCCGCTCGGGATGACACAGCTGCCGCGGCCTATTCCCACAGGTAGGAGCGATTCTCGGCTACGATGTGCCCGTTCTCGATCAATAGACAGCGCCAGGCGATCACCCGGCCATCCTGGAAATAATCGTCGCCGATAATGTTGAACTCCGTCTTGAAATTCCCCTTCGCGTTCGCGTAGGAAATTTCGCGCGCCTGCACGAAGGCCCGGAGCTTCTCCTGCCGATACTCGAGGCGAACGGTCACGTTCGCCGGGCGTTTCACGCGCCAGAAAAAATCCATATAATTGCCGAAGCGCTGATTTCTGTCGGCCCCCGAGATCGCGCCGTAAAGCCGATAGGTGCGTTCAAATCCGAGCGATGCTTCCGCGATTCCTGCCGTCGGGTTGTTCGGGTTCGTCGAGAGCGCTGAAGAAATGGATTTCTTCGACTTGGGGGGGGCCTCGTTGAGATAAAAAAGCTTGGTCTTGCGAAACTGGAAATCGTCGCTCAGAGCCACCGGGAGAGGATTGACCTTGGACAGAATTTTCACCTGGCTTGCGGCCCGGCTATGACCGAGCGACAGCGCCGCCAGAAGAAACATTATCGCCAACCTCATCCTCGGTTATGAAAAGGGAATCAGAGGGGCGTGTCAATGGAATGCCTCGTCACCCCGAACTGCGCTCGGGATGATGGGGCACCCGCGATGATGGACGTCGAACCCTGGTTTCGCAGGCCGCCGTTCGCGCGTAAGATTTTGCGTGATTGAAGTGCGATACCAACGCGGCGTTTACCTGCCCCACGAAGATAT
>JBBRMO010000403.1:0-2189 GCA_038230815.1 Chthoniobacterales bacterium | reverse complement strand
GGAGCCGCTGCTCCGATGTTTATCTTGGGCGGTGCGGTTAAGCCGGGTCTGTTCGGAAAATATCCGAGCCTGAGCGATCTCGATCACGGCGACCTGAAATTCAACACCGACTTCCGCAGCGTTTACGGAACGATCCTGGACCGCTGGCTAAAAGCCCCAAGCGAACTCGTGCTCGGCCGCAAATTCTCCTCCCTTCCTCTGATCGTCTAACCGCCCTATAGCCGCCTCGCTGTGTCGAGGCGTTTTCTCTCCGGATTCACACAGCGCGTGTCAACGCGCACGCCGTCCCTCCAAATTGTTGGAGCCGGAATCGCTGATCCCGGACAGCGCGATCCGTACCCGCAGGACCGCGGCTGCATCTCTTTCTCGACTCCTCTCGTCGCATCGAGCAGACTCGATTCGTTATGCAAATTGGAATGATTGGCCTGGGCAGGATGGGCGCGAACATGGCTCGCCGTTTAACCAACGGCGGACATCAATGCGTCGTATATGATCGCAACGCGGAAACCGTCGATGCCCTCGCCAAGGAGGGCCCCACCGGCGCGTATTCCCTCGCCGAAGTGGTCGGGAAACTCAATGCGCCGCGGGCTGTCTGGATCATGCTGCCCTCAGGCGCGCCTACCGAAGAAACGGTCCTCACCCTTTCCAAACTTTTGGAAGCGGGCGACGCCATCATCGATGGCGGCAATTCATTTTATAAGGACGACGTCCGCCGCTGCACCATGCTTCAGCCCGCCGGCATCCATTACCTCGATGCCGGGACGAGTGGCGGCGTTTGGGGTTTGGAACGCGGTTACTGCATGATGATCGGCGGCGATCAAGCTACCGTCGAGCGCCTCGACCCCCTCTTCGCCACCCTCGCGCCGGGCCCGGGAGACATCCCGAAGACCGCTGGCCGCGAGAAGTTAAAAAGTACGGCGGAGAAGGGCTATCTCTACTGTGGCCCATCCGGCGCCGGACACTTTGTAAAGATGATCCATAACGGCATCGAGTACGGGCTCATGCAGGCGTATGCCGAGGGGTTCGACATCATGAAAGGCGCGAATTCCGAGAACCTTCCCGCCGGCCTTTCCTATGATCTCAATCTCGCTGATATCGCCGAGCTCTGGCGACGTGGAAGCGTCATCTCCTCCTGGCTGCTTGATCTTACTTCGATCGCCCTGGCCAGCGACGGCAAGCTCGATGCCTACTCGGGCCACGTTGAGGATTCCGGAGAAGGCCGCTGGACCATTCAGGCCGCGCTCGAGGAAGGGGTCTCCGCCGAGGTCCTTTCCACCGCCCTTTATACCCGGTTCCGCTCGCGTCAGGAACACACCTTTGCCGAAAAGATCCTATCCGCCATGCGCAAAGGATTCGGCGGCCACGTCGAGCCTCCTCCCGCCCTCAAAATGAAACAGGGACTGTGAAAAACTGAAAAGCGACAGGAAGCCGCACTTCCGGCCCTGGGGTTGTAAAAATGGGCAGGGGGCTTCGCGCCCCGACTTTTCTTTGAACGTCTGTCGTTCCCATTCGTCCAACGTTGCAATCATGAAAAGGAAAGCGATGAGAGCCGGGTCACTTCTGCCCACCCTCGTTTGCGCCTGGTGCAAAAACGTCATGCGTCCCGGCGCATCGAAAGTAAGCCACGGCATCTGCCCTCCCTGCACCCTTCGCTGGTTCGGCAAACTCCGGACCGTCGCCTCTCGCGCTGTGCCGCGTCGACTCCCCGCGTAGTTTTCGCGATCCCCGATTGCTTCGATTCCGCATTCCGCATTCGTAATTCGTAATTCATCCCGCGCCCGCCAGGCGCGGAAGTGGCCCTATCCTTAAGCACCAACTGGCCCGGCCCGTCGCCCATAAAACGCTTTCCTTTCACGCGCGCGACGGATAAACAAAAGGCGCAGTTTGTTCCGATGAAACGTCTCTTCGCGCTGGTCGCGTTCCTGGCCGCGCCACTCTCTCTTCCCGCGCAGGACGGCGTCATCGATCTCTCCGCGTTGCCGAACTACGTCAACCAGCCGGTGCCCACCTACATCCTCAACGACAATACCCCGGACCAAAACCCGATTTCAGATATCGGCGCGACCCTGGGCCGCGTCCTCTTTTACGATAAGCGGCTCTCGCGCAATAACACCGTCAGTTGCAGCTCCTGCCACCAGCAGGCGCACGCCTTCAGCGACCCCTCGACCGCCAGCACCGGCGTCGCCGGC
>JBBRMO010000402.1:0-2197 GCA_038230815.1 Chthoniobacterales bacterium | reverse complement strand
TCGTCATCGATGACGAGGACTTGGGGAAGATCGGAGACAACTGTCATGGCGCGTGAGAGAAAGCTAAGGCTGTACCGTGGAACGAACGTATAGTGAGCTCCCCCTCGCCTCAAATAGTGTCTCCGGAGTCTGAAACTTTTTTTTGACGGCACAAGAAGCAACTTGTGAATAAGTCAAAAATTTGGTGAATAAGGTCGCAGCGGGTAGACGCAAAAACATAATGACTAGATTTAGCGTAATCGCTAGAATGCGCGCCTCGACCACGAGAACCGAATCATTAATGGAGCCATGTTAAAGCGGAATCGCGTCGTCGTTACAGGCATGGGCGTGATCGCGCCAAATGGAATCGGACTCGAAGCCTTTTGGGATTCGATCGTGTCCGGTCGGAGTGGCGTGGGTCCCATCACGCACTTCGATGCGAGCGCCTTCAAGAGCCGGATCGCCGGAGAAGTGAAAGGATTCGAACCCTTGGATTACATCGATCCAAAGTTCAAACCGAAGCGAATGGCACGACACACGCAGTTCGCTTTCGCGGCTATGAAGATGGCGCTGGCGGATGCGGATTTCGACCCGTCCAAACACTCGATCGATCATCCGATCCCAGTTATGCTCGGCGTGAGCAGCACGGCGATGGAAATTCTCGAAGGCGGCTGGGAGGATCTTTCGCGGCGAGGTCCGCGCGGCGTCAGTGCCGGGGTGGTCGATTGTCAGCCGCAGGCGGCCACGCAGGTGTTAACGATGGCGTTGGGAATCTCCGCCCGGGCCACCACGATTTCTTCCGCCTGCCCCTCGGGCCTGGACGCGATCGCTTCGGCCGCCACCATGATTCGCCACGGAGAAGCGGATATCGCAGTGGCGGGCGGGACCGATGCGACGATCACGCCATTGTCGATGGCGAGCTTCGCCACGGCCGGTTTGAGTTCGACGCGGAATTCCGACCCCGAACGGGCGAGCCGGCCGTTCGATCTCCAGCGGGATTCGGGAGTCATTTCGGAAGGCGCCGGCATCGTCATCCTGGAAAACTACGAGACCGCCATCGCCCGGGGCGTTTCGCCTTACCTCGAAATCACCGGCTACGGAACGCAGGGTGATGATTACGCCAGCGGTGAACTTTTCGGATTGGGACAAACCATGCGGGCGGCTCTGAACAGCGCGGGGAAATCGCCGGAGGACGTCGATTATATCTGCGCTTACGGCCCGGGCCATCCCGCGCTCGATATTGTCGAGACGGATATGGTGAAGCGCGTTTTTGGGCGCCGGGCCTACAGCATTCCGATGAGCTCAATCAAGGGGGTAACCGGCAACGCCCTCTCCGCGGCGGGCCCGCATCAGGTGATCACGTGCGGTTTATGCTTCAAACATGGGATCATCCCGCCCACCGCCAACTACGAAGTGTCCGATCCGCGTTGCGACCTTGACTACGTGCCGGGCCGTTTTCGGAATCGTCGGATCAACACTGCGCTAATCAATGTGCGCGGCCTGGGTGGAGGCAACAGCAGCCTCGTGGTGGAACGCGTTCGAGAATGAACGCCGCCAATATCTCCCTCTGGCTCGCCTTGCTCATTCAGCTTGGGCTAGGGCTCGCTGTCTACCGCGCCAATTCGCGAAACCACGCGAACCAAAGCTTTCTCGTCCTCTCTTTCTTCATTTCGGCGTGGCTCCTCTCCCTCCAATTTGCATTCGATGCCACGGATCCGGGGAAGGCCGCGCTCTGGATTCGCAACGCCTGGGCCGCCGGCGTTCAGCTGTTGAATGGATTCAATTTGCTGCGGCTCGGCATTCTCTGCCGGGAACGCGGATGGAAGGAAATCGGGCGTCGCTCTTCCGGCATGGCGATTCCAAGTCTGGTCGCCATCGCGTGCTGTTACACACCGTTTTTCCTCCGCTCGGCCGAGATCCGCCGGGAGAGCGGTCATGAGATGATTCCTTTGCCGGTTTACGGCCCGCTCTTTCCCGTGTTCGGGGCCCTGCTCGCGAGCTCGGTCGTCATCCTGATCATCTTTTTTGGCCGAGACCTCCGGCGGACGGCTGGGGTCCAGAAGGTTGAATTCCAGTTCATCTTCGCCGGCGGGGTCGCCCTCGCCATTCTCGTCGCGCCCACTCAATTTGTGGACCGGGCGATTGCGATGCAGTTCGCGCCGTTCCGGATCGTCGTCTTCAGCCTCATCATTGCCTACGGCATCTCGACCCGGAAGAT
>JBBRMO010000401.1:0-2211 GCA_038230815.1 Chthoniobacterales bacterium | reverse complement strand
CGTAAAGCAGGACCTCGCAGTGAAAGTAACGACAGATGCACTGCCCGACCGAGAGTTCGACGGCAAGTTGACCGCGATTAATTCCTCGATCGATCCGGCTACGCGCAACGTCGCGCTTCAGGCGACCCTGGATAATCCGAACAACGCCTTGCGCGCGGGAATGTTCGGCCGAATCAAAGTGCTGCTTCCCAAAAATAACCCGACGCTGTTCATTCCCGCGACGGCAGTCTCCTACGCACCGTTTGGAAATTCCGTCTTCGTCATTGAGAAGAAAAAGGACGACAAAACTGGTAACGAGAGCCTCGTCCTCCGCCAGCAATTCATTCGCACGGGCGAAACCCGAGGGGACTTCGTTGCGGTCGCCGAAGGATTAAAGACCGGACAAGAAATCGTGGGCAGCGGCGTTTTTAAATTGCGCAACGGAATGAACGTTGTGGTTGATAACAAACTCGCGCCAAAGGCCGAATTGAATCCTAAGCCGGCCGACTCATAATGAAGAGCCTTTCCCAGAACACATGTTGTAGCCGCGGCGCTCTCTCGCCGCGACCAGACGCCTCGACCGAGCGAGGCAGTTACAGCTCTGCGGAACGTTTTGCGCCGTGAAAAACTTTACCGATCTCTTCATTCGCCGGCCGGTTCTGGCCCTGGTCGTTAGTCTCGTGATTCTGATCGCGGGACTGCAGGCCATCAGCACCCTGAACGTCCGGCAATATCCGCGCAGCGATATCGCGTCCGTTACCGTGACCACGGCCTACATCGGCGCGAGCGCGGAACTGGTGCGTGGATTCATAACCACGCCGCTCGAACGCGCCATCGCCGCGGCGGACGGCATCGATTACCTGCAATCCCAGAGCTCGCAGGGCATCTCAACGATCACCGCGCGCCTCAAACTGAATTACGATTCCAATAAAGCCCTCTCTGAGATCAGTTCGAAGGTTAACCAGGTCCGTGGCGACCTTCCCCCGGAGGCGGAAATCCCCGTCATCAACATTGCCTCGGCCGACTCCCAGTTCGCCTCCTGCTACCTCAGCTTCACCTCGAACATTCTTCAGGCGAACGAGATCACCGATTACCTCACCCGGATCGTCCAACCCCGCCTCACCGCACTCGGCGGCGTCCAGCGCGCCGACATTCTCGGCGGCCGCACTTTCGCCATGCGGATCTGGTTGAAACCGGAAGCGATGGCCGCTCTTAACATCAGCCCGGCCCAGGTCCGCACCATGCTCGGACGGAACAACTTTCTCTCTGCCCTCGGCAGCACAAAGGGTGCGCTGGTTCAGGTGAACCTGACCGCGAACACCGATCTCCACACGGTCGAGGATTTCAAAAACCTCGTGGTCCGGCAGCAGGGCGGAACCCTGGTTCGACTGGGCGACATCGCCGACGTCGTCCTCGGCGCGGAAGATTACAACTCCGAAGTTCGTTTCTCCGGTCAGCGCGCCGTTTTCATGGGTGTGTTTGTTTTGCCGAATGCCAACTCGATCGACGTTGTCAAACGTGTGCGCGTCGAGATGGAGCAGATCCAAAAGGAACTGCCCACCGGCATGGAAGGCCGTATCGCCTACGACGGCACCGCCTACATCAACACCGCCATCAAGGACGTCTTCAAGACCCTCGTCGAGACGCTGCTGATCGTGATGCTCGTCATCTTCCTGTTCCTCGGTTCGTGGCGCTCCGTCATTATTCCCATCGTCGCGATTCCGATTTCGCTCATCGGCGCGGTCTTCCTGATGCAAATTTTCGGGTTCACGGTGAACCTGCTCACGCTGCTAGCGATCGTGCTCTCGGTCGGTCTCGTCGTCGATGATGCGATCGTCGTCGTGGAAAATGTGGAGCGCCATTTGCGCGAAGGCCTGTCGCCGCTCAATGCGGCCTTGAAAGGCGCCCGCGAACTCATCGGGCCCATCATCGCGATGACAATCACCCTCGCCGCCGTTTACATTCCGATCGGCATCCAGGGCGGATTAACCGGGACGCTCTTCCGCGAATTTGCGTTTACCCTCGCCGGCGCCGTCACCATTTCCGGCGTGGTCGCCCTCACCCTTTCACCGGTCATGACCGCTAAATTCCTCCGCGCGGGCGACGACGAACGCGGATTCGCCGGCAAGGTGAATCACACCTTCGATCGTCTTCGCGATTGGTATGGCCTCAAGCTGGACGCGACTCTGAGCGCGCGCCCCGCCGTTTACGCCGGCTGGATCGGCCTCACGG
>JBBRMO010000400.1:0-2220 GCA_038230815.1 Chthoniobacterales bacterium | reverse complement strand
GGCCCTGAGCGCGATCGGCGTCGTCGTTGCGATCGTTGCCTGGATCAAAAAATAGCCGATCCGCGTGCGAAAATTCCGGCTCAGGACGCTTCGCTTTTTCGCGTTCATTTTGCTCGCCGCGGTTTTGACGGCGATCGTTCTGCGCTGGATCTCTCTCGAACAATGGCATCGCAGCCAGCTCGCACCTGAGACCCCGATCGAGATCGAGGTTCCGGAGAAGACCCCGACCCCTGCGCCTTCACCGAAAATCCCGGTCATCACCGGAAAACTCGATACCGCGCGATTGTTTAGCGGGATTACGGTTCACGCCACGGTCGAGCCTGCTCCCGGCGGCGCCGCGTCCGACGAACGGGTCGACCCGCAGAGCTATGTCCTCGAATTGAAGCTTCATACCCGAGTTCCGGCGCCGAACAGCACAATAGAAGACCTGGCGAAAGTGAGCCCGGATCTGCCGAGATTGCTGCCGGCGCTGGCGACGATGGTGACGCCGGAATCCGTCTCGCCCTACTTCAAGGAGCTTTACGACACGAAGCTGCGGAACCTGAAAGAGAATCTGGTGCGGCTCGATCAGCTCCTCTCGCGGCATAATTTTTACGACTGCCAGACGGTCCTGAATTTGCGTCATCCCGAGAGCAAACGACGCGCAGTCCTCCTCCAGGCCGACATGGATGTCGATGCGGACGGCTCGGACTCAGACCGGCTGCCGGCAGGCTCCGGTCAGTCGGCTAATTTCAAGCCCGTCACGAGTTATCGCTGGCCAAAAAAGAGTCAGATCCCGAATTCCTATCTTGGGCCGGCCGAAGAAAGACTAAAGCGTTACGAAGGCGAGCTGGCGGTGAAGGCGACCGCGCCGGACCGGAAAAAAGAACTCAAAGGCGCGATCGCGGCAGTGCGCGATGAGATCGAGACCTTAAAAAAATTCAGCTTCCTTATCGGCGCGACCGATCCCTACATCGTGTTGCCTTCGGGATTGGGTAAAGCGGACGGCGGAAAGATCGGCGATTACGCGCTCGTGATTTTCGGGGACCGCATTTTTCCGGCGATCGTCGGCGACATCGGGCCCTCCGATAAGGCGGGAGAGGCATCGCTGCGGATCGCGAAAGAAATTAATCCGCTCGCCACGCCGAACAATCGGCCAGTCAGCGATCTGAAGGTCACCTACCTGGTGTTTCCCGGCACGGCTGAGACACCTTTCGGTCCGCCTGATCTGGAGAAGCTCCAGGCGCGGAGCGACGCGCTCGTGAAGGAAATCGGCGGAGCGACGGTGCCATTGCACCATTGGGAAAACATTATTCCGCCGTTGCCCAGTCCGACGCCTACCCCAACGCCGAGCCCGACGCCGGTGCCATCGGCGTCGCCGTCCGGCAGTCCCACGGCCACAGGACCTTCGCCGACTTCGACGTTCGCCTTTCCGCTGGCGAGTCCGCCGTCTTCACCCAGGTAGGGACGTTTTTCTCTCACAGCCGCGGGATCCGATTTATCAACGTCAACGGACGCTTTCCCGATTCGTTGCGGCTACAGCTGGATGGAGAGGTGCTTGTGCCAGGCACCTGACCTAAATAACAGGCGCTCACCGCGGTGAGTGCCTTTACATTTTCGGAATCATGAGCAAGGCGTTCACGCGCGAGGACGATGATGCCCCGGACTTTCTGGATGTCCCCCCGCCCGCATCTGTTCTCTCGCCGGGCGCGAAGAATTACATCACGCCGGAGGGCGCGCAGAAGCTGCGTGATGAACTCCAGCGGCTCGTCGAGGGGTTGCGTCCCGGACTGGTCGAAGCACGGGATGATCCCGATGCGAAACGACAATTGGCGCGCCTCGATCAGCGCATCACGCAGCTTGAAGAGAGTTTGCAATCGGCCGAAATCATCGGACGGCCGCGTGGACGAACGGACGTCGTTCGGTTTGGCGCCTGCGTCACGGTTCGTGAATCCAATGAGAGCCAAACGAGTTACCGAATTGTAGGAGTGGATGAAACCGACACGGACGAGAACCGGGTGAGCTGGATGTCCCCGATTGCCAGGGCGCTCCTGAATCGGAAACGGGGCGAAAAGATTCGCTTCAAATTTCCTTCGGGGGAAGAGACGCTTGAGATAATAAGCATCAGTTATGAATGATCGTCCTCTCTCGTTCCGGATCCGGGTTACGTTCCTGCTTTCGATCGCGCTCCTTCCGTTCGCTTCCCGTGG
Organism: Chthoniobacterales bacterium; assembly: GCA_038230815.1. Lineage (GTDB taxonomy): Bacteria > Verrucomicrobiota > Verrucomicrobiia > Chthoniobacterales > UBA10450 > AV80. The sequence continues at coordinate 31 of JBBRMO010000400.1, read as the reverse complement.
AGAGGTGCCGGCCGAAAAGTTCGACGTCCTC
>JBBRMO010000399.1:0-2229 GCA_038230815.1 Chthoniobacterales bacterium | reverse complement strand
GCTGACCCGCTGGGCGTTGGGTGCCCAGACCGCGAAGTAAACGCCGTCAACTCCGCCGAGGTTGCGCAAGTGCGCCCCAAATTTGTCGTAAAGCTGCAAGTGATTGCCCTCGGAAAACAAATGGAGGTCGACTTCGCCCATGATGAGCCCATAGGAGTAGGGATCGCGGGCGAGGACGGTCGTTCCATCCCACCCGGTGAGATGAACGCGGTAATCGATGTCCCGTTTCCTCCCCGGCAACGTCGCCTGGAAAAAGCCTTCGGGCCGGAGCCGGATCGCTTCGAAGCGTTGCTCGTCGGTCCCCGGAAGAACGATGCTGACCTCTTTCGCGTCGGGACGAAAGATGCGCACGACGAGATCATCGCCCACTCGATGCGGGCCGAGAATTCGGAACGGATCGGGATGCGCGCCCGCAAGGAAAACATTGAGTTCGTCGACGGGCACGCCGGTGATTTCGAATGAGCTCATGGGCGGCGATAGCTTAGGGCGTCTCTCTCAATGTCGCACCCGCCTTTTGCTCCGGATGCATTTGCGGCCTTGAATTCGAGTCCGGGGGCCCAAGGTGCAACAAGCAAAACTGGGGAGTGCACGCGTCTCGCGTGTGGGCGGCGGCGTCCCGCCGTCGCGAGCTTTAGAATTCGTGACCGTTTCTGAAGATTCGCGCCGAAGAGCAAGCCTGTTTCGGCGAAACGCCAAAACCAGCACGCGAGACGCGTGCGCTGCCAGGAGCAAGAGGCTTCGACGTCGATTTTGATACTGCCCCAGATTCCGAATTCGCGCGCTACCGATAAACCCAGAGGAGCAATCCCGGCAGGACGATTCCCAGGAGCAAACAAATCGTCGCGACCAGCGGACGCCGACTAAATTTGTAGGCCATGATGATGCCCACGATCGAGGTCGCCACGAGACCGAACGCGGTGGCGAGCATGAAATAACGGAGCGGCGTCGGCTGCCGCCCCGGCGTGCCGGGGGGGTGGGCGTCCTTATGAACGAACGAGAGCGCGGCCAGGGCTGGCGGCGCCGTGTAGGTCTTGTCCCTTTTCGATTCGTGCCAGTTAAATAACTGCCACGAGCCGGTCACCGCGAAAAAGATCAGCATCGGAGCAAAGAGGCAGCCTAGAAAAAGATGGAGCGAGCGCAGGAACTTCATCGTTGGGTCGAGATACACGATGGAATTCGCCCCGCCGAGATAATTTTTTGGCAGGGACGCCGCGCGGCGGCGTCCGATTTTTCGATCACGCGCAGCCAACGCACGGACGGCGCCGCCGCCGCCCCTGCCTCAGGCGAGTTTCCGTTTCCCTTGCGCGCTCAGCCGTCGCATAGTTTTGCGGCCATGGACTCCAACGACGCAGCGACGGAACTGCTCCGCACTTACACCGAGAGCGGCGGCATTAATTATCTCGACGCCGCGGCCATGCTTCCCTCGCGGCCGGCGATTGAAACAGCGTGCGTCGACCTGATGAGCCTGATGTTTCCCGGGTTCCATGGAGAACCGCTCGTCGATTCGAGCGATCTGCCGGATGTAACCCGAAGCCGCATTCGGCGCCTTCATGCCCGAATGAAACCCGAGATTTCCAAGAGCTTCAACAAACTGGAGCGCGACGCCGCCGATGAGAAGTCGGACCAGATTCTCACCTGGTTCATGTCTGAGCTGGGCCGCTTACGGCAGGTCCTCTGGACCGACGTGGACGCCGCCTACGAAGGCGACCCGGCCGCCACCAGTTACGAGGAAGTCATCGTCGCCTATCCCGCGATCGAGGCGATCGCCATCCAGCGCATGGCCCATCTTCTCTATGAAAAAAAGGTCCCGCTGATTCCGCGGCTCATGACCGAGTGGGCCCATACCCGCACCGGGATCGATATCCATCCGGGCGCGAAAATCGGCCCGCATTTTTTTATCGATCACGGCACCGGCGTCGTGGTGGGTGAAACCTGTGAGATCGGCGCGCGGGTCAAATTGTATCATGCCGTGACCCTGGGAGCGCGCAGCTTTCAAAAGGACGAGCATGGAAAAATCAAGAAGGGCGGGAAGCGCCATCCAACGTTGGAAGACGATGTGACGATTTATCCGAACTCGACCGTGCTCGGAGGCGAAACGGTCGTGGGCGCCCGCAGCACAATTGGCGGCAACGTGTTCCTGATTCAGAGCGTGCCGCCAGATTCGCTTGTCTATTACGAGGAGAAACAGCTCCAGATCGTGCCGAAGCGCCGGGCGGGCGCGGGCGATTT
>JBBRMO010000398.1:0-2234 GCA_038230815.1 Chthoniobacterales bacterium | reverse complement strand
TAAAGTAGAATCGCGCGAACAGCGCACCCGCGGTGTCGATATTCAATTCGATGACGCGCGCGACACCATCCACGAGATACTCGTGCGTGCTCACCGCGATGATGGACCGGACGGCGACTTCGTATGTTCCGCCAGGAAGGGTGCATCGCCACATCGGGATGATCGTCGGCACAGGCGTCGCCGGAGCGGCATTCGGTTGATTGAAAGTCTGAGCGGCAGGGTCGGTCGCGGGCGCGGCGAGCAGACTTGTTGAAAAAGCGAAAACGATTGGGAGAAGAATGCGTTTCATGGTTGCAACGATCTACCCTTCTTCGCGATGTAGGGGAAGGATTCTCCGCTTCCCGCTTCCCATTCTTTTTCTGCCATGCCTTTGCCATCTCCAAAGTACCGGCCCAATGTCGCCGGCATATTGCGCGACGCCACGGGTGAGATTCTGATCTGCGAACGGCTGGGGATGGACGGAGCCTGGCAGTTTCCACAAGGCGGCTGCGACCCAGGGGAAACACGGGAAGAGACTCTCGCACGGGAACTCGAGGAGGAGATCAGTGTGGGGGCTGGCGATTTCGAGATCGTCTGCTCGCGCGGGCCCTACTGCTATCTCTTCGGCGAAGGGCGTCAGAAGCGGGGCTTCGATGGCGTCGAGCAGTATTATTTTCTGGCGGATTTCAAGGGTCGCCGTGCGAAAATCGATCTCGCGACGCGGAAGCCGGAATTTCAGGCTCATCGATGGATTCGCCCATCGGAATTCCGGCTGTCGTGGCTGCCTTCGATGAAGCGGAAAGTGTATCAGGCGGTCTTCCGCGATTTTTTCGGAATAAATCTTTGAAAAAAGTTCAGAATACGGTTGACGAAGGCATGCACTTTGCGGCAAAAGAGCCGCGCCTATGCTAACACTCGGAATGTTCTCGTTTGTCGTCGCCGCCTTTGTAGGATGCGTCTGGTGGGCTTGCCGCGACGAAGGGGTGTAACATCAGGAGGGTTTTAATGCCGTCGCCTCTTGCAGTGGATGGGAACGATCTGCGGTGGCTGCGCGCGACCGCAAACGAGCTAAATAACCTCCTGCAGGTGATCACGGAGTCGGGCGAGGTGCTCGAAGCGCTCGTGAAGGGGAACTCCGAGGCGGAACGATATCTGGCAATATTAAGGGCGAGCGCTCATCGCGCTGTGGCCACCACGCAATCGATCGGCGCCCGGATCGGCGGCGAATCGCTTCCCGCCGACGAATCGTCTGCCGAGACAAAGCAATCCATTTCCGAGACGAGCGTGCCGTCGATCGAAATTCATAATCCGACCGGCCCGCATGAGTTGATTCTCATCGTGGACGACGAAGATTTCATCACGCTTCTGGCGAGGCGTGTCCTGGCGGAGGAAGGTTACCGAGTCATCACGGCCCGAAACGGCCTTCAAGCGCTGGAGATTTACCGGAAGCTCAAAGATGAAATTTCCCTGGTTATCCTGGACTTCACGATGCCCGTGATGGACGGGGCTGAGGTGTTTGCGGAATTGCAGCAACTCAAGCCAAAAGTAGCTGTTGTGCTCAGCAGCGGCTTTGCCGAGCAGGACAAGCTCCGAACGATGCTCGCGCGCGGACTTCGCGGTTTCATCCCGAAGCCGTACACGCAGGACAAGCTGCTTTCCCAAGTGCGCCAGACGCTGGATGCCCTCCGGTTCGAGCGGGACTTGGCCTGACGGACCCGCTCGGTTGCGGTGCGCTGCGTTTGGCGCGAGTATCCCGGCAAGAAAAGGATGAAGGCGATCAAACTCTCCGGCCGCGAACGAACGGTCATCCGCGAAATCGACGCGGTAAGCGGAAGCACCGGAGCGGAGTTGCTGGAGAAGACGAATCTCGAAGAGTCCGACCTTCTCGGAGTCCTTACCGGTCTCATCACCGTCGGACTGTTTGAGGCCTTTAATGAAGGTGACTCAAACGCAGTCATGGACGATGTGCCGCTCGATCGGCTGAGGGCGACCCGCTTCGAGGTGAACCCCGCCTACGCCCAGCAGATTCGAGAATGGATGCGGCGTTCATAAGGGCGCCGGGCGGATCGGCTGGAGCGGCAGCTTTGCGCTCGTCAAAATCCGAATCGGATCGGCTGCAAACTTATCCGGACTGTCCCGTTTCGATTTCGCTGCGATCGTTTTCAGCCGTTTCACGGAAGAGCTGCCGGATCACCTCTTCGACGGGCAACTCCTCCACGCTCATGTCGGTTACGTCGCATTGGGCCAGCACCGCT
>JBBRMO010000397.1:0-2262 GCA_038230815.1 Chthoniobacterales bacterium | reverse complement strand
GAGTTCATGGTGCCTTCGGATGCGGGCGAGGACTACGTTGCGATCTGCCCGCGGTGCAACTATTCGGCGAATTTGGAAAAGGCTGTTTCCCGCGCCGTCGATCCCGCCGCTGCCGATCCCGAAGGCGATCGCGATCCGGAAGAGTTTCATACGCCGGGGCGCAAGACTATCGCCGATGTCGCGGAGTTCACGGGATTGCCTGAAACTTCGCAGATGAAGAGTTTGGTGATGGTCGCCGATGGACGCCCTCTGCTCGTCTTGGTGCGCGGCGACCATCAGCTCAGCGAAACCAAACTTGCGACGGCGACGAAGGCATCGGATGTGCGAGCCGCCCGGCCGGACGAAATCCGGCAATGGTTCGGCGCCGATCCTGGATCGTTAGGTCCGGTCGGTTTAAAGACGATGACAATCATGATCGACGCGGCGCTCGAAGGACGCCGCAATATGATTGCGGGCGCGAACAAAGACGATTACCATCTTCGGCACGTCACGCCGGGGAAAGATTTTCAGGCGGAAGCGCACGATTTGAGGCAAGTTGCGGCGGGCGATTCATGCGGGAACTGCGGCGCGAAAGTTGACATCAAAAAGACCATCGAGATCGGTCATATTTTTAAGTTGGGCTACAAGTATTCGGAATCGATGGGCTTGCGGGTGCTCAACGCCGAAGGCGGCGAGGTGACGGTGATCATGGGATCGTATGGCATCGGACTCGAGCGCATTCTGAGCGCGGCAGTCGAACAGCACCACGATAAAGACGGAATGGCGCTTCCCCCATCGATTGCGCCGTTCACCGTGGTGGTGACTCCCGTGAATATGGCCGACGCCGGGCAGAAGAAGGCCGCCGAGGAAATTTACAGGAAGTGCCTGGACCTGGGTTTTGACGCTCTGCTCGACGACCGCGACGAACGCGCCGGAGTGAAATTCAAGGACGCCGAGCTGATCGGGATTCCCTACCGCATCACCGTGGGAAAAAAGCTGGCGCAGGGACTGGTGGAGCTTGTGGAACGCCGCGGAAAAGTTTCGCGCGATGTTCCCGTCGGTGAGGTGGCGAGCGCGCTGCCGCGGGTATGAACTGGGACAACCTTCGCGCGGAATTTCCCGCGCTCGAACACTGGGCCTTCCTCAACACCGCCAGTTTCGGGCAGGTGCCCCTCCGCTCGAAGACTGCGCTCGATCGCCATTTCAAACGGCGAGACGATCTCGCCTGCCACGACTTTATCGATTGGTTCGACGATATGGATGGGATTCGCGAGCTGGCTGCGCAACTGATACATTGCAAGTCGTCAGATATCGCATTTATCCCAAACGCCTCGACGGCATTATCGTTGCTTATGGGGGGTCTCGAATGGCGGACAGGCGACCGGATCGTCACGTTGCTCGACGAATTCCCGAACCATTATTACTATCCGGCGCACTTGAAGAAGTCCGGTGTCGAGCTGATAGAGACTCCTTTTGAACGCTTCTACGAAGCAGTGACGCCGCGGACGCGCCTGGTTGCCATGAGCACGGTGAATTACACTAGCGGTTTCCGTCCGCCGCTCGAAGAGATCTCGCGATTCCTGCATGAGCGCGACATCCTGTTCTATCTCGATGGCACGCAGAGCGTGGGCGCGCTACAGTTCGACGTCGGCGCCGTTCGTCCGGACGTCTTCGCGGTCCATGGGTACAAGTGGCTGATCTCGCCGAACGGCGCAGGTTTCATGTATGTAAGCCCGGAGTTGCGGCTGAAACTGCCGCCGAATGTGATCGGCTGGCGAAGCGATCGCAACTGGCGCTCCGTCGACGAGTTGCACCACGGCACGCCGGTGTTTTCGGAGAAGGCGGAGAAATATGAGGGCGGCATGCTACCCTTCGCGCTTCTCTACGCGATGGGCGAATCGATCCGGATGATTCTTGAGATCGGTACGGAGCGGATTGAGCGGCGCGTGCTCGAACTTGCTTCGCAAACCGCCGCGATTTTGAGACAAGCCGGGGGCAACGTCCTTCACGACAGGTCGCCGATAGTGGCTGCTAATTTCGGTAAGCGTGACGTACCCGCGCTCGCGCGCGAACTGGAAACGCATCGGGTTCTGGTGGCGGCTCGGCACGGCAACCTGCGCGTCTCTCCGCACTTCTACAACAACGAGCGGGAGCTTTCCCAGTTGGCCGAGGTATTACAGAGATGAACGTGGCGCAGGCACTTCTGCCTGCCGTGTCGGCACTCATGCCGACACATGTTTTTCCGCGAGGCTCGACCGCTCAAAACATGTGTCGGCATGAGTG
>JBBRMO010000396.1:0-2290 GCA_038230815.1 Chthoniobacterales bacterium | reverse complement strand
TTTGGGACAAATGCGGCATGGCACGCAACGCCGCCGGCCTGCGCGAGGCGCTCGCGCGAATCCCTCATCTTCGGGAAGAATTTTGGAGCGACGTCCGTGTCCTGGGCGACGGGGAAGCGTTGAATCAATCGCTGGAACGGGCCGGGCGGGTCGCGGATTTCCTGGAATTCGCCGAGCTAATGTGCACCGACGCTCTGACCCGCGACGAATCGTGCGGCTGTCATTTCCGCGAAGAACATCAGACGCCGGACGGGGAAGCGCTGCGCGACGACGAGAAATTTGCGGATGTTTTCGCGTGGGAATACCAGGGCAACGGCTCAATCGCCGCACCAAAATTGCATCGAGAACCGCTCTCCTTCGAGACCGTGCAGCTGACCCAGCGCAGTTACAAATGAACTGCCATTGTCATCTCGAGCGAAGCGGACCGGAGTCGAAGAATCCCGGGTTCTGTTCTGGCAACGCGGTTGGAACCTATGCGGGTTCCCTCGACTGCGCTCGGGATGACAGCAAGACAAAATGAATTTCAAACTGAAAGTCTGGCGCCAGAAAGACCCGAAGACGAAAGGCAAACTCGTCGAATACCAGGCTGCGAACGTTTCGCCGAACACATCGTTCCTCGAAATGCTAGACGTGGTGAACGAAGGCCTGATCGTTAAGGGCGAAGAACCGATTGCTTTCGATTCGGATTGTCGCGAAGGAATTTGCGGGACGTGCTCGCTCACCATCAACGGCGAGGCGCACGGACCGGATCATCCGGGGGCAGCCTGCGAGGTCTATATGAGACGGTTTAAGGATGGGGCGACCATTATCGTCGAGCCCTTCCGGGTCAAACCGTTCCCGCTGGTGAAAGATTTAGTCGTCGATCGGAGCGCACTTGATCGAATCGTGCAGGCGGGCGGTTTCGTCGGTGCCCGCGCCGGGTCCGCACCGGAAGCGAATTCGACTCTTGTGCCGAAACAAGCGGCGGATCGGGCAATGGAAGCGGCAGCCTGCATCGGCTGCGGGGCCTGCGCTGCGGCCTGTCCCAACGCCTCCGCCATGCTTTTTACGGCCGCGAAAGTTTCTCATCTGGCCTTTCTCCCACAGGGTCAGCCGGAACGAACGAGCCGGGTCTTGAAAATGGTGACAGCGATGGACGCGGAAGGTTTCGGTAATTGCACGAACACTTATGAGTGCGAAGCCGTCTGTCCCGCCTCGATTAGCGCAAGCCTGATCGCCAAGCTGAATCGCGAATATGCCGTGGCAACGCTGAGGCGGAAAGCGGGCGAATAGGCGGATCGCGTCCCGCGACTGCGGGATCACGCGCGGTTTACGCTCCGCGGATTTCGCCGCCATTATTGGGCATCGAGCGGCGGAGCGCTCGCTCCACCGACCTCGCAACCGCACGTCCACAAGGTCCCATCAATTTCGTCCCGAGCGCGCGCCGCCAATCCCTCGCCTTCTGCGCCCTCGCGCAGAATCGCGAACACCGTCGAGCCCGAACCCGACATCAAGGCGACGACCACTTCCGGTTGCCGCCCCAGCCATTGCTTGAGGTGCGCAAGCAGAACGAACTTCTCGAAGACCGGCCGCTCGAGATCGTTCACGTATCGCACGTCGCGAAATTCCTGGGCTGAATAGTCCACCCCAGGCAGCTCGCGCGACTCCTTCCACCTTCCATAAGCCCAGGGCGTGGGGACACCGAAATCGGGCTTAAGCAACAAAACACGAGGACTCGAAGCCAACGAGATTGGACTGACAACTTCTCCACGACCGCGGCAAATCGCGGCGGACTGGACAATAAAAAACGGAACGTCCGACCCGATGCGAGCGGCAAGCCTGAGAAGATCGCCTTGCTCCAGGCGGGCTCCGAATATTTCGCGGAGACCAAGCAGTGTGCTCGCGGCATCGCTACTTCCCCCGCCCAGTCCAGCGCCGTGTGGAATTCTTTTCTCCAATCCAATCGCGATTCCAGAAGTGATCCCGGTCGCCTCGCGAAAGAGATTCGCCGCCCGGACGACGAGATTATCGGAGCCGGCAGGCAGGGAAGGATCGTCGCAGGAGAAACGAATCTCGCCATCTTCTCTCCTCTGGAATGTGAGCCGGTCCGCGAGTGAAACTGGCGCCATCAATGTTTCAATCTCGTGATAGCCGTCGGACCGCGGGCCTTTGATCTCGAAAGAAAGATTAATCTTCGCCGGCGCCAAAAGCTGCATACCGTTATCTGGCCAAAAAATTACTCCGAATCACAGAATGAAATCGCCCACGCTCGCCCCTCGGGATCGACTCATTGTTGCTCTCGATTTTCCGT
>JBBRMO010000395.1:0-2296 GCA_038230815.1 Chthoniobacterales bacterium | reverse complement strand
TGATCTAGGGGAAGGTTAAGCTCGACGAGTCGGTTAAGAATATCACCAAAAACGGTGTTCCCGTCGAGGTCTCGTTCAAGCAGAGCATGATGAATCCGGAGAAGCGGACGCTGTCGGTCCGGATCAGCAAGTTTCAGATCGAGAAAGACACAGTGGGAAAGAACAAGCTCAGCTTCGAATCGGCTCCCGGTGTCTGGGTCGAAAGCGAGACCAACACGCGGGCGGGTATGTTCGGAGGCGCCGTGAGCTTCAAGGGCAAGGACTTGGCGGCGAAGCTGAAGGGGAAGAACGCGCGTCTCGATAAGGTCGCATCGTTCCTGGAAGACACAGAGTTGCAATTCCAGGTCGGATTGGTTGGAACACGAGAGGAGACTGTTCTAGCGGCGATCAGCCATGGGCCGGGTTTTTTCGATCGGAGAAGCCTCAAGGCGCTGCTCGACAAGAAAACGCTCTGGGTGAACCTGGCTGCGGACGAACAGGCGGAGCTCGTCGCGCTCGGATGGTACGGGGCTGCCTGGGACGGCAAGTATCACAAGGAATACAAGAACAGGCTGCCCGAGAGCGTGAAGAAGGCTCGCGACGAGCTATCCGATACCGAGAAGATCGCGATCGTCAACCTGGGCTTCTATGCGTACGAAGACTACGCCAAGACCTTCAAGAAGTCGGTGAACGAGTTCAGCGACTATGTTTTCTGACCGCGAAGATCGTTCACCGCTTGTGCATCCCCGTCGCCTTCGAAACCCGATCCAGCTGCCAGCCGCGATCGCCTCGCTTGATCCTGAGTCCGAATACGGCGTTCTCCGTCTGAACCGTCACCACATATCCACCCTCAGTCGCCACTGCTGGGCGCATCTCCCAGTGATCGACGCCCCAGCATGGGTTCCGGGGGGATTCGGTAGCCACCACATACCGGAGAAACGCGCGTCCCTTAAACTCCGCCGCGCGACCCTCGTGCCGAAACAGCTTCCCCAAATCCGAGGCGGGCACGGCGTGGCGGACGCGCGTCGCTTCCTTGTCCAGCTCTAGTCGGAATCGCGCCGTCAAAAGCTTCCAGAGCGCGTCCGGGTCCCGCTGCCGGCAAGCCGCCGCGACGGAGGCGGCGACGCCATCGGGAGCGGAAGGAATTGCCGCCGCCATAGGAGCGGGGGGCGCGGATGGGACGGGAACGGGCGCACCGATCTCCCGCGCGTGACTACCCGTCACCGCAACGTCGATCGCGACGCCACTGGCCTTATCAGCCGAATCCCGGGTGCGTTCCGCGCAGTGGGCTTTTCCCTGCACGATCGAACCGGAGGCGTTCACCTCGATCGTGAGCTCGTGATACTTGGACGGCCCCATCTCGGGCCCCGAGAACTGGAACTCGCACCGGCCGCCGCCAAAGATGATGTCCGCTGGAGGCAGAGGTGTGCCGGTGAGGGTCATCGACCCGTCCGGACCCCTCCGGGCTTCCACGGTGAACGTCCGCGGCAGGCGCTTACCTCGGCACCAACTGTCGGGCCAGAGCCACGGTTCCTGGTCCGTCGTGGGTCGCGCCAGGTCGAAGCGCCATGTGCCCGAGCAGTCGGTGCTGGCCCCGCGCGCGTCGCGCGCAGGCACCAACCCCAACCCGAGCAGCGCAGAGAGGAACAACCAGCAGCACCGCTGGAGACATGGTGGAACAGCCATCGCGTATCCTTTATCTCGCCTCCTCCTGACGCGCAAAAAGGCTCTGCGACACCCTGTCTATCCTGCCGGAATTCGGGCTATTCGTCTGCGCCCCTTGACTTTCGCCGCCAACCGGGGGTATAGTGAAAAAGATGATGCGGGGTGGAGCAGTCCGGTAGCTCGTCGGGCTCAATTCGCAGGATCAACAGATGGATACAAAACAGGTTGGAGACATTGCGGAGCAAGCCGCAATTCTGCAAGCGTTAAAGCAGGGTTGGGGAGTTCTAAAACCCGTTGGAGACAGGTTACCTTATGACCTCGTTTTCGATGTGCAAAAAACTCTAGTCAAAATTCAGGTTAAATCCGCATGGTTTGATGTGCCTTCCGGAAATTATGTCGTAGACAATCGCCGGACGAAAACGAACCGACGTACAATGGTTCGAGAAGCCTATCAATCAGACGATTTTGATTTTGCTTTAATTTATATCGCAGAGTTTGACTTGTTTTATGTAATTCCAATTGAGGTATTCATCAGCTACGGAAGTGAAATTCACTTTGTCGAAGCGGACAGGCGACAGCGGAGACCGCGCTCTGCTGCTTATCGAGATGCCTGGATGTTGATTTTTCAATGGGCTGTATGCAGGGAAACCTG
>JBBRMO010000394.1:0-2312 GCA_038230815.1 Chthoniobacterales bacterium | reverse complement strand
GGTGATCGCGGCGTAGAACAGGAGGGCGGGGATGATGAGTGCCGTCGCCCACTTTCGAGGTAATCGCGTCACGCTCGCCAGGATCCAAAGAAGCGCCGCCACGATTCCCACGTGCAAACCGGCCACGGCGAAGAGGTGCAGGGTTCCTGTTTGCTGAAACGGTTCCTCGATATCTTCTGCGGTTTGGTGGCGCAGACCGAGCACCATTCCGTTTATCGCGCTGGTTACGTCCGGGGAATTCCCGAGGCCGCGTCCAAGCGTTGCCTCCATCCAGGCGCGCGATTTCTGGGCTCCTCGCAGGATGCGGTTGCCGCCGCCATGCTTCAGGATCATTCCATTTTCCGCGTAACGGACGATCAAGGCGCGATGCACGTCTTCTCGCGCCAGATAAGTTCGCATATCGAACTCGCCCGGGTTTCGCGAGCCTTCGATTTTTTGAGCCGTGCCAAAGATGCTGACTGCATCGCCGAATTCGACGACGTGTCGCCAGCGCGCAAAAAATTTCGCCCGGCACGGCCGCGTCTCTCCGTCCATCTCGATCGATTCCGCCTGAAGCAGAAATGACGCTGAACCGCGTTCGGAAATCTTCGGCTCGCTGATGACCGCGCCCCGCACGGTGATGGGTTGGGGGCTTTCTCCAAGAAAGCGCGCCCACATCAGGCCGGGCGTAGCCGTCGTCCTCGCGCCATGGAGGAAGAAAAATCCGAAAGCAACGAGAGTGTAAATCGCGAGCGAACGACGGAGCAACCAGCCGGCCAGCGCGACCAGACCGATGGCGATGGTCAGCTTAACCGAAACTTGCGGACAACGGTCGGCCAGGAAAATGCCAATCGTTGCTGAAATCGCCAGGCCGAGGAACGGCTGGCGCGGCCATGCACTCAGCAGGTTCATGTTCCGGGGAGATGCGTCCTAGTTCATGTCATTTCATTCTCTCGAGCCCTGACCTTCCGCGAAAGCCTTTGATTCACCCTTCCCAGCTTATATGGTTGCGCCACCGTGCCGATTCCTTTTTCGAAAAAAAGCCGGAGGAACATCGTTCGCCAGGCCTCGGAGAACAGCACTGAAAATAAACGCTCCACCCGCGTCCGGCTGATTCCGAGCGCGGACTGGCACAAGCGCAATTTCCTCACCGAGGTCCTCATCCCTTCCCTCTTCATCAAGCGATCCGGCGACCACGCCCGGCCCCAGTTCCCCAAAATCCGCAAGGGCGAGATCGGCATCACTTGGATCGGCCACGCCTCATTCCTTATCCAGACCCACGAGGTCAATCTTCTGGTCGACCCGATCTGGTCGAAATGGCTGAAGGTGATCAAGCGACTGAAACAGCCTGGCTTCGAGATTCATCACCTTCCCGCGATCGATTTCGTTTTGGTAACGCACGCCCATTTCGATCACCTGGACCGGCGGACGCTGGCGAAAGTCGCGGCGGACCAGCCGATCGTTGTCCCGATCGGTGTCGGCAATCTGGTCCACGATCTCGGGTTCAACATCGTGCACGAGCTCGATTACTGGCAGACCGTCAAGCTCGGACCAATCGAGGTCTCACTCACGCCGTGTGCGCATTGGGGAGCGAGATTCCTGGCCGATCTTCACCGCGGGTTCGGGGGTTTCGTGATCAAGATGGATGGCCGCACGATTTTTCATTGTGGCGACAGCGCGTACTTCGAAGGCTTCAAGGAAATCGGCAATCGGCACGATATCGAAATCGCTTTATTGCCGATCGGCGGATACGACGCGCCGACGGGGCGCGAAGTGCACATGAATCCCGAGGAAGCGGTCCGGGCTTTTCTCGAGCTCAAGGCGAAGGTTCTGGTGCCGATGCATTACGGCAGTTTCCGGCTTGGCTACGAACCGCTCGATGAGCCCCCCGCGCGCCTGGTCGCGGCGGCGAGTGAACGAGGCATCGAAGACAAAGTCCGAGTGCTGACCGAGGGGGCGCCGGTTGTTTTGTAGGGCGTTTCTGTGAAACGCCGAGAGGAAGAGGACCAGCCCGGTCGCCGGCGTCCGCCGTGGCGGACGGCCTCCAATTTTCTCGGCGCGCTTCTCGCGGGTCTGGTCGTCACCATCTTCTGCCTGGTTCTGCTTCGACACGATCCGCTTCTCTTCTGGAACGACGATTACGAGCTTTCGATTTTGCCCGTCTTTGCCGACGTCGCGCGAAGCTGGTCGGAAGGGAGTCTTCCCCTCCTCAGTCCGTTCTCGTGGGTCTGCGGCAATCTCGCGGGCGAGTTTCAATACGGGACTTTTTCCGTGTTCGTGAACGCGGCCGTTGTCGCGATCTGGAAATTTCCCCTGACCTTTCCGCAACAGGC
>JBBRMO010000393.1:0-2327 GCA_038230815.1 Chthoniobacterales bacterium | reverse complement strand
TTCTCGGGATCGGCGAAGCGCGAGGAATTAGCGAGTGAGCTAAGCGACAAGCTCTACGCGAATCGCGGAGGCGCAGCCACCATGTCCGAGCTCGGGATCGAGCTCGAGAAACCCGGCGTAAAGCCGTCCGATCCGCTCACACGGGCGAAACCCGCAGCTGATTCGTCCGCGTCCGCATCCGCGTCCACCGGAGCGGCAAGTCCCGCGAATTCGCCGCCCGATGCGAAGTCACCGGCGAATCGTCCGCCGACAGATGCGCCACCCGCGAAAAACGCCGCGAATCCTGTGCGCGACGCCCTTCTTGGCCGGCTCATGGAGAAGGCGAAGCTGAACCCCGAGCTGACTTTAATTCCACTCGTGCTCCTGGGAATGTTCCTTGTCCACCTCTTCCGGCGGCGAAAATCACCGGCGGAGGAATTGATGTTGCCGGATTTTTCGAAGTTGATCCCGTCCGAGGCCGAGGTGTACGAAATGACGCACCCGGTCCACTCGCTTGCGGCCGAGGATTTCGAACTCCTGGTGGCTCTAATTTATCTGCGCCAGGGTTATCGCATCACGATGCCGGCCGGTCTGAGTGGCGGGCGTGGCGGCGACTTTTTGGTCCAACGCAAATCGGAGCGCCTGCTCGTGCAATGCAAGAAAATGGACCCGGCCGACAAGGTGCACGTGGACCGCGTGAGCGAGCTCCAAACAGCTGCGGCGGCCTGCGGCGCCACCCGCGGGGTGTATGTCGCTTCGTGCGGCTTCTCCTGGGACGCCCGGAATTTAGCCAAGGTTAAAGGCGTCACCGTAATCAACGCGAAAACCCTCGACCTCCTGCTCGACGAGGCGCGAAGGACGCCAGACGAAAATTTTCTCGCTGTCTCGCAATGGGCGCCGACGCTTATGAGCAAAGTGAAGCTGACGCCGCCGCTCTGCCCGGCCTGCGAAGCATCGATGGACGAACTGAGCGTGAGTGGCGGCACTGCCTGGGTCTGCAGCCAGCGCCCCGAATGCCGCGGCCGCCGCACCACGCGCAAGCAGCACAAACCCGGGCCCGCGACTGCCCCCACCTCCGCCGTCATCGCAAAACCAAAACCGTCGATCACCGCATCCGATCGCCCGGAACGGCCCCAGCCCGAAGTGCGCGGAGGCCGCGCCCGGACCATCTCCCCAGCGACGGCCTAACGGTAATCGCATCGCGCGACGACGGCGTCGCTGGGTTGAAGATTGTTTCGGCGAGGCCGCCGGAAACGGCACGCGGTGGCGCGTGCGCTCGCCGGAACGGCGCTTGCGGAACTGGCGCTACCGCAACCAGGAGATCTTTATTTCGCCATCTACGGCTTTGAACTCCGGATCGCCGGTCACGAATTCCGCCCGACGCACCTTTGCGAGTGCCGCGGCGAAGCAGTCCGCGTAGGAAAGCTTCTTTGTCGCTTTGAAAATCGCCGCCTGTCGCACGAGCTCAAGATTGTCCGTTTCGACAGGTACGAGCGTGATCGGCATCTGGGATATATCGTCGGTAATTGAGGTCGCGGCGGACTCACCGCCGCGCCGCAAGGTCGTGTAATAGATTTCGCCCCAATTGATGACGCTCAGCAGCAGAGTGTGTCTACCTGCGGTGGCAGCATGAAGCAATTTCTCGACGGCTTCGGAGGCGGGTTCCTCATTGAATAACGCCATCAAAGCCCAGCTATCGAGGACCTTCGTCGCCATTAGCGATCGTTCTCCCGGTCTTTTTTTCTCGACTCAGTCAATCCTTTCATCAGTTCGAGGTGCTTATACTTTCCGCGCAGGCCGCGAATATATTTTCCTGTGATCGGCTTAAGCAGGATCCCGTCTGCGGTTGTTTTAACGAGAGCGCGGGTGCCCTTCTCAATCTCAAACTGGCGGCGGATCGAACGCGGAATCACGACCTGGCCTTTGACTGTAAATGATACTGTGCTGGTTTGGGTATCCATAACTCAATATGTAACGCATACCGCGATTAGTAAGTCAATATAACATAAGTAAGTGATTTGCTATGTTGTGCCACGATGAGGTTGGAGCCGGGATCGATGATCCCAGTCGGAATTCCAGGAGGCCTAATCTCGTTGGACGGGATCACCGATCCCGGCTCCAACAGAAAGGCCATCGGCTCGCGCGCTGGATGTTTTGGCCGGGCAAGCAATTGGGCGCCGCGCCGACGGCGCATCGATGGCTCGAAGAGTGTTTTCGGTGAGGGCGCCGAAACCGTTACGCGAGACGCGTGCGCTCCCCGGAACGGACTGCAAAAATTGTATCGAGTTTCACGGTCCGAAACGGTAGACAGGACGTTTCGTCAAAAAGAGGAAGAGCTATGCCTACAC
>JBBRMO010000392.1:0-2389 GCA_038230815.1 Chthoniobacterales bacterium | reverse complement strand
TGCCTAACGACTCGATGATTTCCGCCAGCCGCCGTGCGATTGCGACGCCGCGAGAGGGAATTCCCGCCAGGATGACCAGGCTGAGATCCGGATTGCGCTCGATGATTTCGTGCGCGATGCGGCGGAGCGCGCGGCTAATGGCCGCGGCATCCATCACTGGAGCGGTGAGGGATTGAGATGAAGGGTGAGGATCGGGATTCACAGGATTCCTTGGCGACCTCGCGGGATCGCTTTAAAGGAAGAAAGGGAGATCAGGCGGTAGTTGCTTCGGCCCTGACCTCCTTCATCCGCTTATTCCGCCAACTGGAGCGATATTTTACGATCCAATCAAGGAGCGCTTTTTCGAAGCCGATATCCGAGCCGGCTTTTTCGCTCTCGATCCATTTGTGTTTCAAAATCTCTTCACGCTCTGCGAGGAATTCCTTGTAGAGAACAGAATTCTTAACGAACTGCGATTGCTCGCCTTCGGTCGCCGTCATGTCGGCACTGTTTTTCATATAAGAGCGCGGAGGTCAACAAGAACCATACCGTCTACTTTGGCGTAGCAGCGCCCGTGCCTATTCAATTTGGATCGATCCCCCGTGGTCTTTTGCTGTAGTCGCGGCGGCTCCAGGGCTACGGCAGAGTCTCGCGGAGGCGGGCCGCGATTTTCAGGAACTCGGCGGCAACGGGGGAATCGCCCGTTTCCGCGGTAATGGGCATCCCGCGGTCTCCCGATTCGCGGGTCGCGATATCAATCGGGATCTGACCGAGCAACGGGACCCGGAGGCGCTTGGCCTCCCGATCGCCGCCACCGGAACCAAAGATGTCGTAGCGTTTGCCGTCGCCAGGGCAGGCGAAATAGCTCATGTTTTCGATAATCCCGAGCACGCGCACATTGACCTTTTCGAACATCGTCGCAGCTTTTCGGGCGTCGATCAGGGCCACTTCCTGGGGCGTGGTGACAATGATCGCGCCGGCTAGCGCAACGGTTTGGACAATGGTGAGCTGGATATCGCCGGTGCCGGGCGGAAGATCGAGCACGAGGTAATCCAATTCGCCCCATTCCACCTGGCGGAGGAACTGCTGGGTATAACGCGTCACCATCGGACCGCGGAGGATGGCCGGGGCCGCGTCATCGAGCAGGAACCCCATCGACATGAGTTTCAGGCCGTATTGTTCGATGGGGACGATCCGATTTTCCTCGGTCGCGACCGGGCGGTCGCGCGAACCGAACATGAGCGAAATGCTGGGGCCGTAGATATCGCAATCGCAGAGGCCCACCCGGGCTTCCATTTTTTCCAAGGCGACGGCCAGATTGGCCGCGACGGTGGACTTCCCGACGCCGCCCTTTCCGCTGGCGATGGCTATCACGTGTTTCACTCCCTCAATCCGAGTCGCGCCGACTCCAGCGGCTCCGGCGCCAGCGGGAGGAGCGTGGATATCGATCAGCACTTTGGCGCTTTCCACCCCGGGCAGCGAACGCAGAGCCGCTTCGGAGTCTGCCTTGATCGCCTGCGGGATGGCCGGCTCGTTTGTCGCCAGGGCCAGTTGCACGGTGACCGCGCCACCGTCGATCCCGATGTTTTTTACAAGACCAAACGAAACGATATCGCGGCTGAAACCGGGATATTTTACCTGGGTTAAGGCTTCCTTAATCTGCTCTTCTGAGACCGCCATGGGCGTTTAAGGTAGCGCCCTCGGCGAGCGAGTAAACCGAGCGTTACGAAATCTCGGCTTTTGGTTACACGCTATCGATCATGTCTTGTTTGCAAGCCCAGAAGACACTCATACCCACGGAACCCAGGGCGATAAAGAACGTAACTAATGTGAGCATGCCGGTTCTTTAGCAGCGGCCGTGCCGAGTGCGTTCTCCCGGGGTAAATGGGAATGCTGCCCTGGTTTCGCGTTTTGTTTTGCGACACTGTTGTCGCGTTCTCGATCTAAAACGGTCCCCTCGCTATTTCACGAGCATGGCCTGCGACGCGACGCACTGCCAGTTGCCGTGTCGCAGAACCCAAACATCGGTCCAGCGGAAGCTACGCTTGAAGGCGCTGCCCTCTTTCGTTTTCCCGACCTCGTTCGATACAGCCGTTGCCACCGCAAATTGTTCGCCAAAAACGCGCACATCCACTTTGCCATTCTTGGTCGAGGAATACGTATCCGTGTCCTTCTTGATCTCGGAGAGAAGGTTCGACTTGCTCATGACCTTCCCCTTCGAGCTGACTCCGCGAAAATCGTCGGAGAGGTAAGCCTGGGGGACCGAGATATCGTGAGTTTTTACGGAGGCCTCCCACTTGTCTTCGATCTCACGAATTGTGGCTTCGGGTGTCGACTTTTTGGTCGGCATGACGGCGGCCGGAGAGGAGCTCGTGCTCGGGGTTGCGCTTGGGCTGCTCTTGGTGGCGGG
>JBBRMO010000391.1:0-2390 GCA_038230815.1 Chthoniobacterales bacterium | reverse complement strand
GCGCACAGCGAACAGTTTCCTCCGAACGGAGTGTATGTCGCGGAAGCCCGGCTTGACGGATTACTCCGTCGCGGCGTGGCCAATCTCGGGTTCCGACCGACGGTAAATGCCGCCCAATCGGAACGATTGCTTGAATTGCACCTGTTCGATCTTGAGCGAGAAATTTACGGCGAAGAGATGGAAGTGCGATTTCTCCGTTATCTCAGACCGGAAAAGAAATTCGAGAACGTCGAAGCGCTCAGAGCACAGATTGCTCGCGACGTCGAGCAAGCGCGCGAGTCGTTTTCCGTTAACGATTGAACCGACAGCGCCGGAAACACGCAGACGTCGCCCTGACGGAGGGACGGCTACAGCGCTTTAGGCAACTTCCCCAGCACGATTTTCAAACAGACGGCTCGACAGAGTCTCGCCCTACCATGAAAAATCGCGCAATCTTGATAGGCGAGACTCTGTCGAGCCGCGGGGTCCTACCGGGAGCGCCCGCTGGAGCGCGAATAAGCTGCGGCTAAGCCCCCGACCATGACCAATACCGCTGCGGCTCCGGCGCAGAACCACATCACCATTACCGGCATCATGGCGACGTCTGTAATTCCTTCGATAAGGAAACCAGACCCGCCGACAAGTCGATAAGCAGCGAAGCAAGCCGCGAGGGTAATTCCGATCAGAATCAGGGCGCGGTAGGATCGGCGCACCTGCCGCGCCGGCAATTTCTGCACGACCCTGGAAGTGAAACCGGAATCGTCGAGGTACGGCGATTCGTCGCGCAACCGCGCATCCAGCAAATCTTCCTGCAGTTTGTCTTCCATCCTAGTTAGAACCCCAAGCCGCCAGCATCTTCTTCAATTTTTCTCGACCTCTCAACACATTTGTTTTCACGGTCCCGAGCGGAATCTCGAGAACGCGTGAGGCTTCGTCGTGCGAGAGGCCGTTCTGACAGCAAAGCACAATGGCGCTGCGCTCATGGACGGGAAGCAATTGGAGAGCGCGAGAAAGATCATGGCGGAGAGCGGGATCGACGGTTTGCGGATCGTGTTCTGCCTCAAGTTGAGCTTCATCGATGCCAACCAGTTCTTTTCTTTTTCGGGCCTCTTCCCGGAAACAATTGTAGGCGATCCGATAAAGCCAGGTCGAAAAACGTGCTTCGCCGCGGAAACTGCGGAGGTTTTTGTAAGCCCGCAAAAACGTCTCCTGCGCGAGATCGTCCGCGAGCGTAACGTCGGTCCGGACCAGCTGGCGGAGCAGACCTCGCACACTCGATTGATGATTCCGGACCAATTCCGCGAAGGCGTGATGGTCGTCATCGACGAGAACGCGTGCAACGAGGTCTGCATCGGAGAGCGCCACCCGGCCATGTTAGGGCAACGGCGGAGCTTTGTCTTTAGGTCCTTCGAGCTTCCAAACCAGCAGGTATCCCACGCCGATCAGGAATGGGATAATGCCAAGCGCCCAGGCGCCGCCTTCCCAGTCGTTCACCGCGCCGAAGAAAACCATCAGGCCGAAACCCACCATCACCAGCACGACCCCACGGCGCATATCCGACCGCGCCCGGACCGTCGGAGGAGGAGCGAAAAGACTGGGCGGCACGGGCTGGCCCTTTTCCACCATTTCCCGCACCGTCCGGTGGAGCGAACGGCTCTTCAGATAGCTGAAGAACATGATCGCGCCGACCACGAGGACGGGGGCGCCAAACAGGGTGGAGAAGATGATGCCCACAATCGGAATGGCCATCAGAGCGCTGTCCTCGATCCCGTTGTCGTCACGATCGCGATGATTCCGCGTGATGGTGACTCCCGAGGGCGACGTGACACTGAAGTGGCGTTTCAGCTTCTTCGAGACGCTGCGCTCAATCGAATCCTCATCATCCGGGGTGGAACTGACCGCCGGGGAAATGCTCGCGCCGGCGCTGGCCGAGGCCACGGCGGTCGCGGAAGCCGAGGGAGAGGGCGGCGGGGTTGGGGTTTGGCCGAACGCGGTCAAAGCGAGCGCAATCGAGCAGAGGCAGGTTAAGATCGTAGTTTTCATATGTATCCTTTAGGAGTGAGATGCGGGTTGGGGCACTTTTGGATTCAAGAAAAAGGCGGCAGCTGTTCTTTGGCCGGGGAGCGCAGGTTGCCAGCCTGCCGAGAGGCCGTTTTCAGGTTATATCACGATCGAAAGCTGCGCCCCGGATGTTGCCGGCAGGCTCCCGGCAACTACAGGCTGGCAGCCTGCGCTCCCCATAATCCTGATCGCACGGCCGGTTGCGCCACACCGAGCAGGTGGAGCGGGTGACGAGACTCGAACTCGCGACGTCCTCCTTGGCAAGGAGGTGCTCTACCACTGAGCTACACCCGCATTTTGAAGAGGGAGAATAATGTCCACGGACCCGGGGGACGCAAGGCTTTTGTGTC
>JBBRMO010000390.1:0-2417 GCA_038230815.1 Chthoniobacterales bacterium | reverse complement strand
GTGTTCGCGGGGGCTGGATCAGTCAGGTCATCCGCCGGGACGTAGACCGCCTGGACCGATGTGATCGAGCCTTTTTTGGTTGAAGTAATGCGTTCCTGGAGGTCGCCCATCTCGGCGGCGAGGGTCGGCTGATAACCCACGGCCGAGGGGGTGCGCCCGAGCAAAGCCGACACTTCCGACCCGGCCTGTGAAAAGCGGAAGATGTTGTCGATGAACAACAAGACGTCCTGGTTACGTTCATCTCGAAAATACTCCGTCATTGCCAAAGCGGAGAGCGCCACCCGAAGACGGGCTCCCGGCGGTTCGTTCATCTGGCCGTAAACCAACGCGACTTTGGATTTGCTCAGGTCCTTCTGGTCGATGACCCCGGCCTCGCTCATTTCCGTGTAGAGATCGTTGCCTTCGCGAGTCCGCTCGCCCACACCTGCGAACACCGAGAATCCGCCATGGCCTTTCGCGATATTGTTAATCAGCTCGAGAATGACGACGGTTTTGCCGACACCCGCGCCGCCGAACGCGCCCACTTTTCCGCCCTTGGTAAACGGGCAAATGAGATCGATAACCTTGATGCCGGTCTCGAGAATCGTCGAGCCCGTATCCTGATCGGTCAGTTCCGGCGCCTTGCGATGGATCGGATAGCGTTTCGTGTAGGTAACCGGACCGCGATCGTCGACCGGATCGCCGGTAACGTTAAAGACGCGGCCGAGAGTCCCCTCGCCCACCGGGACCGTGATCGGGCCGCCGGTGTCGTTGACCGCCATCCCGCGCTTGAGACCTTCGGTTGAGGACATGGCGATGGTGCGGACCCAGTTTTCGCCGAGGTGCTGCTGCACTTCCAAGGTGAGCCTGGTCGGGTTGCCGTTCACTTCGTATTCGAGCTCGAGCGCATTATAGATGCGAGGCAGTTCTCCCGTGCTTTTGAACTCCACGTCCACCACCGGACCGATGACTTGAACGATTTTTCCTTTATTCATAAATTGATTTAGCCACTAACCGCCATCTGGGCGGTCGAGATCTCGAGCAGCTCAGTGGTGATGCTGGCCTGGCGCATCTTGTTGTATTCGAGGGTGAGATCCTTGATGAACTGTTTCGCGTTATCGGTCGCGTTTTTCATCGCTACCATTCGCGAGCTGTGCTCGGAAGCGCGCGCGTCCAGGACCATTTGATAGACCTGATAATGCACGTAGTAGGGCAGCATGATGTCGAGAACGGCCTCCGGCGTGGGCTCGAACAAATAGCCGATCATCGGATCCGGACTGGAATCGGTGGCGGTATCGCGCAGACTCGCCTGGGGAAGGTCGAAGCGTGAAATCGGGAGCAGCGTTCGCACGACCGGCTTCTGGTTAATCGTGTTTATGAAGTGGGTGTAGAGAATCGAAACCTTGTCGACTTCGCCGCTGAGGAATTTCTCGACGCAGAATTTAGAGATTTCCTTCGTCTCGGTAAACGCGGGCGCATCTTTCAACGGAAAGTCTGCTGCGAGCTCGCGGCGGGTCCGAACAAGAAACTGCCGGGCTTTGGCGCCGGAGGTGACGTAGTTCGTTTTGGCGTCCTCGAACTTGGAAACCTCGCGAAATAAATTCGTGTTTAGCGCACCGGCCAGGCCCTTGTCCGTGCTGATGACGACGACGAGTTCCTTCTTAACTTCACGGACCTGAAGGAGCGGATGGAGTTTCGAATCGGTGCGCTGTTGGAGCGAGACGAGAACGCGGTTCATCAGATTCGCATAAGGCCGTCCGGCCAGGGCCAGGTTTTGCGCCTTGCGCATCTTCGAGGCCGCGACCATCTGCAACGCCTTTGTGATTTGCGAAGTGTTGCGGATCGATTTGATCCGGCGTCGGATATCCTGGGTATTAGCCATGAAGCAGTTGAGAGTCGTTAGTTAGTTGAGAGCCGGGACTAGACCGGGTTCGACGATTTGAATTCTTCCAGGGCTGCGGCCAGCTCGGCTTCGAGATCCTTGTCGAGCGCGCCCTTGGTCACAATCGACGCGAGGAGGCTTTGTTTCCTCGTGGAAAGATATTCCTGCAGCTTCATCTGGAATTGCTTCACCTTGTCCACTGGCACGGAATCGAGGTAGCCGTTTTGCATCGCCCAGAGGACGGCGACCTGTTCCTCGACCGGAATCGGGTTGTACTGGATCTGCTTGAAGAGCTCCACGATCCGATTACCGCGATCGAGTCGCGCTTTCGTCGCAGCGTCGAGGTCGGAGCCGAATTGCGCGAACGCGGCCAGCTCGCGGAACTGCGCGAGGTCCAGTTTGATCTTTCCGGCCACCTGCTTGATCGCCTTGATCTGCGCGGCGGAACCGACCCGGCTGACCGAGAGACCAACCGAGATCGCCGGCCGCACACCCTGATAAAAAAGATCAGTTTCGAGATAAATCTGGCCGTCGGTAATCGAAATGACGTTGGTCG
>JBBRMO010000389.1:0-2420 GCA_038230815.1 Chthoniobacterales bacterium | reverse complement strand
GGCGTAGATCTTGGAGAAGACAAGCCGGTAAGCGAGGTCGCGCTTGAGCCGGGCGAGGAACGACGGGGTCTCACGGCGATCGAGCGCCGCAAAGTAATGGTCCGAGGCGCCGCGCGCCCACCCGAAGATTTTCTGTTGCAGCGGCGAACTCTTTTCGACCTGTTCGAGGACGCGGCCGTAGAGCTTTTCAAAGATCCGCGGAACCGCGAACATCGCGGTCGGCCGGACCAACGGGAGGTTGTCGAGAATCTTATCGAGCGATTCCGCAAAGACCATTTCCCAGCCGAGAACCAGCGCGAGGAACGACTCGGCGCGACCGAAAACGTGCGAGAGCGGAAGAAAGGTCAGCGTGCGATCCTTGGAACCGAAGTCGGGGCTCAGACAAATGCGGGCATTCTCCAGCATGGAGGCAAACGCGTCCTGGGTGATGAGCGCGCCCTTCGGCTCGCCCGTGGTGCCACTCGTGTAAATGATCGATGCGACGTCGGTGCCGGGCTGGCGGTGGATTTGTTCGACGAAGGCGTTTGGTCGCTGGCGGACCACCTCCGCACCCTCCGCGATGAGTTGCCCGATCGTGCGCACGGGCCCAATCGTTTCGAGGAGCGCCCGGTTCTCGTCCGTAATTTCGCGAAAGATGATGAACAGCTTGACGGGCGGCAGGAGCTTCGCGATCTGCGCCAGCTTCTGGCAGTGATCGGCGCTCTCCAACCCGATCATGCAACTCTCCGAATGGCCGATGATGTAGTTGATCTCCTCAGGCAAATAACTCGGATAGATCGGAATCACCGCGCCCCGCGCACAAAGCGCGGCCAGGTCGAGGAAATGCCATTCCTTGCAGGTGCCGCCGATGATCGCGAGACGTTCTCCCGCCGCGAGACCATGCTTCGTCAACGCGAGGGAAAGCGGCTCCACCGTTTCCCGATACTCGCGGAACGTTTGAAAACGGGGCTCCCCGTTCGCCATCCACCCGATGGCGTTGTCGTTCGGGGTAAGTTCGGTGCGCGCAATAAAAAGGCGTCCAATGGTGCGGGGGTCGGGCATAGGGGGTAGGTGGGACACTTGGGCGTGCGGTGCGGCAAAGTAAAATCAAAAGTGTCCAGCCTTCAGCCACCGTGCCATTTTGACTTGGCCAGAACGCCGGGCGACCACTAGTTTGCCATTACTCGACCGGGTTCCCCCACCCGCCGTCCATCGCCCCAACATTTCCGCCATGCCTCCCTCCAATTACTCCATCGAAACCCTCAACGAATTTATCGGCCTGGAAGTTGGCGTATCCGATTGGTTCAAGATTGACCAGGCCCGCATCGACCAATTCGCCGAGGTCACGGGCGACAATCAATGGATCCATGTCGATGTCGAACGTGCGAGCAAGGAAGGCCCGTTCGGAACCACCATCGCGCATGGGTTCCTCACGCTTTCGATGGTTTCCCTGCTGCAATTCCAAATTGGCTTGCTGCCCAAGGGCGTGCTCCAGGCCACAAACTACGGCCTGAACAAAGTGCGCTTTGTCCAGCCGGTGCCGGTGAATTCACGGCTGCGGCTGCACGTCGTGCTGATCTTTGCCGACGACAAGGGAGGCGGACGGATCCTGCTCACCACGAAAAACACGATGGAGATCGAGGGACAGGAGCGACCCGCGTTTGTCGCCGAGTCACTGGCCATGCTCTACACCAAGGCCTGAAACCAACCGCGCACACCGTCCAGGAGAAGAAATCATCATGCCCGCCAAGAAGAGAAAAAAGAAGGCGGCCCCCGCCCCGGACGCAGCCGCGGACGCCGCGGCGGCCGAGGCTGGTGGCCCGCCAAAAACCGACCCCGTGGATTTCGCAGACATTGGAGCCCAGACGGCCGAGCGCATTCTCGGCCCAAATCCGATGGTCAACATCCGCGGGAAGGATTTGCTCAGGGTCTTGGGCGGGGCGTTGAACGAGGCACTCCAGAAGCCGCAACTTGTCGTCGAGCACTACGCGAAATTTGTGCAGGAGACGGCCAACATTCTGCAGGGCAAATCGAAGATTATGCCGGAGCGTGGGGATCGCCGTTTCATGGATCCAGCCTGGGCCAAGATGCCGCTCTACGGTGGCTTACTGCAGGTGTATTTGGCGGGCTGCCGGCAGGTGTATGCGTGGATCGACGAGACCCACGGCGCGGAGGATGACAACGCGCGCGCGAAGTTCCTGGCCGCGGTGCTCAACGACGCGCTGGCGCCGACCAACACAATTATCAACCCGGCGGCGATTCGCAAATTCCTCGAGACCGGCGGCGCCAGCGCGGTGCGAGGAATCACCAACCTGATCAACGACGTCATCTACAACGAGGGCTGGCCCTCGCAGGTGGACAAGTCGGCGTTCGAGGTCGGAAAAAACCTCGCGCTCACGCCCGGAGCGGTCGTCTTCAAGAACGACCTGATCGAATTGATT
>JBBRMO010000388.1:0-2431 GCA_038230815.1 Chthoniobacterales bacterium | reverse complement strand
TGCAGCTCGCCGATGATCCCTTGCTGATGATGCGCGACTCGTTGTGCTTCCTTTAACTGCTTCGTTGTGGCCATCCTCGGATGGAAATTTAATCCGACACCGGGATTTCGACAATCCGCTTTGCTTTGCCTGAAATCGGTGATGCTTTACTCTGCGCGCGCGACATGCGGACGCAAGATTTCCATTACGACCTCCCTCCGGAATTGATCGCCCAGCAACCGGCTGCGGAACGAGACGCCAGCCGCCTATTAGTCCTCGATCGGGAAACCACGAGCTTGAGTCATACCCGTTTCACGGCCATTCGGGAGTTCCTTCGACCGGGAGACCTTCTGGTCCTGAATAACTCCAGAGTCATTCCGGCGCGACTTCGCGCGATCAAACCGGGCACTGGCGGTCAGATCGAAATTCTGCTCGTTGAGGAGGTGCGCCAGAACGAGTGGTGGGTCCTGCTCAGGCCAGGCAAACGAGTTCGGCCCGGAACTCGTCTGCAACTTCTCGATCGGTCCTGCGCCTCGACTAACGTGGCAGCGGAAGTTCAGGAGAAAAGCGAGGAAGGCCACTATCGGTTGACCTTTCAGCGGACTCCGGACATTGCTCTCACCGTTCACGAAATCGGCGAAATCCCTTTGCCGCCCTACATCCAGCGGCCTCAAGGTGCCACGCCCGAAGACCTGATTCGCTATCAAACCGTCTACGCTGGTCCCTCCGGGTCGGTTGCCGCGCCCACCGCCGGCCTGCATTTCACACCCGGCCTCCTGGATGCCGTGCGCGCCTTCGGCGTGGAAACAACGGAGGTTACATTACATGTTGGCCTGGGGACGTTTCTGCCGGTGAAGGTGGAATCTCTCGTTGAACATAGAATGCACTCGGAGCGCTTTGAGATTTCCGCGTCAGCCGCTGAAAAAATAAATAGGGCGAAGGCATCGAGCCGGCGCGTCATCGCCGTGGGTACCACCTCGTTGCGTCTGCTCGAAACCGCCGCTCGCTCGAACCGGGTGCTGCCGGGGAACGGTCACACCGACATTTTCATCCATCCCCCATTTCGATTCCAAATCGCCGATGCCCTGCTTACGAACTTCCACCTCCCAGAGTCCACCTTGTTAATGCTGGTCAGTGCGTTTGCCGCGCCCGGAGAGACAGATGGACGAAAACTAATACTCGAAAGCTACACCGCCGCTGTGCGGGAACGTTATCGGTTTTTCAGTTATGGTGACGCCATGCTGATCTTGTGACATGAACCCAACCTTTTACGATACTCACGCCCACCTGGACTTCCCCGAGTTCGCGAATGATATCCCGGAAGTTGTCCGTCGCGCGAATGAGGCCGGCATCACGAAAATCATTACGATCGGCACAACGCTCGAGAAGAGCCGTCGCGCCATAGATCTCGCCGAAACATTTCCCGATGTTTACGCGGCCATCGGCTGGCATCCCTCCCACGTGACCGAAGCGCCCGACGAAATTTCCGCAGATATCCGCGCGCTCGCTATGCATCCAAAGGTGGTGGCGATCGGAGAAGCCGGATTGGACTACTCGCGTCTGCCCAGTGCCAGCGGGGGATCACTCGATGAGGATCGCCTCTACCGAGAACGCCAGAAGCGGATCTTTCGCGCACAACTCGAGCTGGCGTCTGAGCTCGGCCTGAACATGATCATCCATCAACGAGACGCTTTTGCTGATACGATCCAGGAGATCACGCCATTCGCCACCAAACTGCGAGCGGTCTTCCACTGCTTCGTCGGGACTTCCGCGGATCAACGAGCCGTCGCGGCGCTCGGCTTTCTCGTCAGTTTCACCGGCATCGCCACCTTCAAAAATGCCGCCACCGTCCGCGAAACCCTGAAAACCACTCCGCCGGATGGACTGATGCTCGAAACGGACTGCCCGTTCCTGGCGCCGGCGCCTCACCGGGGCAAGCGTTGCGAACCCGCCTATGTTTCCTTGATAGCGGGGTTCGTGGCGCGCGAAAAGGGATGCACGCTTGATGAGCTTTCGCGCGCCACCTGCGCCACCGCAGACGAGTTTTTTTGGAAGCGAAAGTGACCGGTGTATTCGCTGCAGGTTCTCCTGGGCGCTCGAGCCGCCCCAGAACGCGCCAAAAAGATTGTAAACGCAGGTGTTTCGCTTTTAATCGCGAACACAGCTTTAACATTCAAGATATATGCCTGAAAAAATTGGAATTGTCGGCGTCGGCCGAATGGGATCGAACATGGGCCGCCGCCTCAAGGATTGCGGTTATACCATCAGCGCCGTTTACGATGCGCGGGGGGAAACCGCCAAGGAGGTCGCGACCGAACTCAAAGCCGAACCGTGCAAAAACCTCGCGAGCGTCACGGAGCTCGCCGACGTGATCATCACGGTCGTCAGTGACGACGCGGCCATGGACAAAATCTTTGCGCGCAAAGGGGCCAGCCTGCTGAAAAATGCGAAG